>JAAYKT010000505.1 GCA_012522255.1 Clostridiales bacterium | reverse complement strand
CTGATTAGTAACTGCTGCCATTTTAAACCCCCTAACCAGAATTCGATTTGACAAGGAACTATTTTCCAAACACAACAAATGAATTATAGCATACACCAAAGAGGGAATTCAAGATGCAAAGTAATTTTGTAAATAATAACGAATATGGTTTTTATTTTTAGTGGATATGAATAGTTTTAACTGTTTTGCTGTCTCTGATATTCTGTGCTTTGTGCCAAATCAATGGCAAGGTCGCAAATATTTTCGCAGGCATTGGGATTGATGTATTTCTTCTGTGCCTGTTTCATCTCGCTGCGGTAGCTTTCATCACATGCGAGCTTATATGCATAGAACAACTGGGTGACAACATCACTGCTGTAAAAGGACATCCCGCGGGAAGAGAAAAAAAGAGCATTTCTTTCTTCGCATCCGGGTATTGGTCGGGTATGAATAATGGGGATTTTTTTCACGGCAGCTTCCGTTGAGGTAAGACCGCCCGGTTTTGTAAACACAACATCCGCCGCATCCATATAAAGGCTCACCTTATCAGTAAACTGCAACGGCATTACGGATTCCTCCTGCCCTAAGGTATCGGTGAGAGAATTGAAAAGAGCCTTATTGTTACCACAAAGAATACCCAGGCGGATGTTCCCGCCGTAAATTGAAACTGTTTTTTTTGCAAGCTCCTCAATATCTCCGAAGCCCATGCTTCCGCACATGATAAGGTAAACGAGCTTATCCAAAGGCAGCCCGAGGTTGCTGCGTGCCTCCTTTTTCGGCACTTTTATTTGGAAATCGGGGTGAACAGGTATGCCGTAGGGCATGATTTTGCTTTTTTCCGTTCCTTTTTTGACACATTCCTCTATAAGCTCCTCTGAGGGCGCTATAAGATAATTCGGCTTTGTTTCCCAAATAAATGGGAAGCTTGTATAATCCGTCATAATAAAAATATAGGGAACGGCCGACTTACCGGCATTTCTTATCCTGGACATTGCCTGAGCTGCAAACAGATGAGTCGCAACAACTGCTTTAATTTCATTTTCTTCAATATATGCGGCGAGCTTTGAGGAATAGAGAGAGTTTGCCAAATATATCGGTGATTTAATTTTAATGCCACTGAAAAGGTCGCCCGCATGATAAATTAAGCCGAAGGCTTTGGGGTGCTTGGTCGTTATGCCCTCATAGGACCTGCAGATATTTTTATTAATTCCTTCGCCTGCAAGAGAGAGCGCATCGAAAACCTCAGCAGATGCCTTTTTTCTTTTAAGCATTTCTTCAACTGCACGGGCAGCTGCATTATGACCTCCTCCAGTTGAGCATGATAAAATCAGAATATTAATAATATTCACATCCCTATTTTTAACTATCTATAATTTGCCCGTTCCTGCTCCGGTTACACTTAGAATAAAAATTGAAAATACAAAGGCAAAGAACTTAAAAACACAAAAGCAAAAAACTTAAATTAAAAGTCTTGATTAGACATAGAATATATTAATATAATTGATAGTAATGTGCAAGTTTTGGATAAATAAAATAAAGCGGGTGCTAATAAACTTATGCACTCGCTTTATTTTGCCGTAAAAAATTAGATTAATCCGTGATTGGAAAAGGCTTATGAAACATCCATTTGCTTTTTATAAGCAGTTATAAGGATTTTAGCTGTTTCAAAATCAAGCTTTTCGTTCATTGCAAGGCGCTTGATTAGACCAACAAACGGCTCACTCTCTGTTTTTTCACTGATTTTCATGTTTTGGATTAGTCGGTCAAGCCTTAAACGAACAGTTGGGTATGTAACTCCGTAATCCATCGCCATTTCCTTGAGTGAACCGGATGCCATGATAAACTTTTTGACAAACTCCATATCAGTTTCATCCAAATTCGCCATCCATTCAGGGATTACAT
>JAAYKT010000504.1 GCA_012522255.1 Clostridiales bacterium | reverse complement strand
GCACCATGCGTTACGAAGGCAATATATTCAGACCCTTTAGCGAAGCCAACAGCTACCTGCTGCAGTGTACTATAGGCTGTTCCCATAATCAATGTACCTTTTGCGGGATGTATAAGGGTGAAAAATATCGTTTGCGCAGTTTAAGTGAAATTAAAGAAGATATTAAAATGGCTGGTAGGTATTACCCGGCAACGGAAAAAGTATTTCTTTGTGATGGAGATGCTATCGCTATCGAAACAGAAATATTGTTGGAGATACTGGAGGAACTCTTCCATACCTTCCCTTCTCTCCGCCATGTGGGGACCTATGCCGGACCGGTCAGTACCCTGGAAAAAAGCATTTCGGAATTGACGGCACTCAGGGCGGCAGGACTAACCAAAGCATATCTGGGGGTCGAAACCGGGGATGAACAGTTACTGCGGGAAATCAAAAAAGGAGTGAATTACAGTCAAATGCTGCAGGCGGGCCAAAACCTGATCAGGGCCGGGATAAATTTGTCGGCGATGGTTTTATTAGGATTGGCTGGACCGGGGAAGCGGTCAACAGAACACGCCCTTAATACTGCCAAGATTTGCAATGATATGAAACCGCAATATCTGGCGGCCCTTACCGTAACGCCGGTGCCGGGTACGGTATTGTTCCGGCAGGTGCAAAAGGGAGAGTTTCAGGTGCTGGATCCTATGGAAACCCTGGTAGAAATGAAAGTCTTATTGGAGAATATCGCTGTCGAAAAAATGAAATTTGTTGGCACCCATGCATCAAACTATTTGCCTATAACCGGAGAAATCCCCAAAGAGAAGCAGAAGATGCTTGATTTGATCGAATATGCCATGCGGACACAAGACCCGCGCGTCTTAAGAAATGAAAAAATGCGAGGACTATAACCTATAGGATTACATTTTATTCCACCAATCGGAATTATTAAATATAAATACACCTACTACTGCAAGGATTAAACCAACACCGAGACATATTAATAATACCAGTGCGAGAATGTCACTTTCCTGCATGACCCTTCACCTCATATCCCCCTTCTATCTATAATAACGAAAACCCCTTCAGTGGTCAATTATTTATACACCTTCCGGCTAGATTGCGCACCAGATTCCAAAAGAACTGGGACGGCTCCGAATGCTAATAAAAGGATCGTCAGCGCTTTTTCGGACAATTTTTTAGCGATACTTTGCAAATTATGATTATGCCATGATTTAAGATATTCAAATGGACTGATATGCCCCGGCCGCCTTAGGACTTGCAAAGGATTATAAAACACTTTAATAAATTACTGCCTTAAATCAACTGTAATAACAGACCCCGGAAGCACAAAATAATACAATATTCACCAATGCACAGCATGCTTGTCGTATCATCATGGCTTGTGTTATGTTTTTATTAAATGTTATCCTTTGTTATTTTGTCATATTTAGTCTAAAGTTTTTAAAGTGCTGCATATAAATGAGGAGTCGATAATATGCCCAAGAATAACCCCAGGAATTTTTCACCCCATCCAGGAG
>JAAYKT010000503.1 GCA_012522255.1 Clostridiales bacterium | reverse complement strand
GTCTACAATAATTGTGTTCTCTTTTTGTATTTTGATTTGTCTTGCTTTACCTAATTGTTCAAGCTGAGTTTCTTTCAAATCTAAACCCAGTTCTTCGGAAATTACCTGACCGCCTGTAAGTATCGCGATATCTTCTAACATTGCTTTTCTTCTGTCACCAAATCCCGGAGCTTTAACAGCAACACATGTAAAAGTTCCCCTGAGTTTATTTACTATTAAAGTAGCTAATGCTTCACCTTCAATATCCTCGGCAATTATAAGAAGCTTCTTACCTTGTTGTACCATCTGCTCTAAAATAGGAAGCAATTCTTGAATATTTGTTATTTTCTTATCTGTTATAAGTATATAAGTATCCTCTAAAACAGCTTCCATTTTTTCTGTATCGGTTATCATGTAAGGAGACACATAACCTCTATCAAATTGCATACCTTCTACTATATCCAAAGTAGTTCCGAATGTATTGGATTCTTCTACGGTGATTACGCCGTCTTTTCCGACCTTTTCCATTGCCTCCGATATAATATCGCCGATAGTTTCATCACCGGCCGAAATTGATGCAACTTGAGCTATCGCAGACTTGCTTTCAATTGGCTTGGAAATACTTTTTAATTCTTCAACCGAAGCATCAACGGCTTTTGTAATACCTTTTTTCAAAATTATGGGATTGGCTCCTGCGGCAACGTTCTTCAGGCCTTCTCTGATTATTGCCTGTGCCAATAAAGTAGCTGTTGTTGTGCCGTCACCTGCTACGTCATTTGTCTTTGTCGCAACTTCTTTGACTAATTGGGCTCCCATATTTTCAAATGGATCTTCCAATTCTACTTCCCTTGCTATTGTTACACCATCATTAGTTATAAGAGGTGAACCGAATTTTTTATCCAAGACAACGTTTCTACCCTTTGGTCCCAAAGTTATTTTAACTGTATTAGATAGCTCGTTAACTCCTCTTTCTAAAGCCCTTCGGGCATCTTCACTAAATTTAATTTGCTTTGCCATTTTTTACCCTCCTTTAATTATTCGATAATAGCCAACACATCGTTTTGTCTTAATATTAAGTATTCGTTTTCTTCAATTTTTACTTCTGTACCTGCATATTTGGAATATATGATTTTGTCTCCCACTTTTAATTCCAATGGTACCCTTACGCCTTCTATCAATTCCCCTGAGCCGACTGCCAAAACTTCTCCCTGCATTGGTTTTTCCTTTGCGGAACCCGGTAGGACTATACCGCTTTTGGTAGTCTCCTGACTCTCAATGGTTTTGATAACAACTCTGTCTCCAAGTGGCTTAATATTCATTAATAACCCTCCTTAAAGTTTTTATTTACATACTATGTATTTTATTATTAGCACTCATCTCTATTGAGTGCTAATTACATTACTATAATAATTAAAGCACAGGTATATGGCAAATTTTATTTTTCCCGTTTTTTGCAATCTTCATGCTATTATATACTATAATCTACTTTTATCTCTTATTTACATTGTTTTTCTTAAGCTGCACTTTTTTCCCTATATATTCATTGTCTTATTATACCCACTATTTGCCGTAGTATTTCAAAAAACAATGGTTTTTTTATTAACATTAACTCGGCAATCGCATCAAATACAATAATCTGAAATTAAGGATGCCTATAGTGTCAACGGCAATGTCGATCAGGCTAAAATGGTGGGCGGTCAAAGTAAATGAGACCTTTGTCAGACTAAAAGTTGGGAGATGGCATTTAGTCATTC
>JAAYKT010000502.1 GCA_012522255.1 Clostridiales bacterium | reverse complement strand
TACTAAGAGTTGCCATCTTATTCCATACAATTTCAGGAGTCTCAATTGCTTTTCCATTTGCTATATCAAGGCACTGCTGAGGATTAAACAAGTGCATTTGTGATCCCATAATATCAATTCGACATTCATGTAAAATAAGATCTTTAACTTGATTGATGTAAGCATTATAAGCATTAGTATCCTGAACTACATTATCGTTAATATTTAGAAGCACATTATTTGGAAAAACATTATCAGCTAGTTTAAAAGAATGGTATGTATAATCTCCTGGCATTAAATTTATTTGACCACGTTGAGCCAAGCATATCCCATCGCCTGTTAAAGAGGTTTTATGAAAGTTAAAATCACTTCTGCTTTCATTAACTACATCCCAACTATGAATACGGTCCTTATAATAGCCAGCAAGATCAACAATTCGTTTTCTAAATAACTTGTTAATTTCTTTGGTATATACCGGTATCAATTCTTCAATTTGCGCATTGGTCAAATCTCTTAATCCTTTATGTTCCAGTTGATTTATTTTTTCCTTTTCATTTTCCGGACAGAATTGCTCAAACAGCCACTCCGGATGAAATCTGGGTGCGCTCCAAGTAATCGGATGGCCATGCAACCGGATCCCTTTACTTTCGCAAAATTTAACTACCGGATCTGTTGCAGGCCTGCGCCAGTGAGGTTTCTTTTCTGGTTCTTCTACCTGGTTCCAATATTCTTCCGTATCCCAATATTCTTCTCTGAAGCGAAGCCGGTCGGGCTGCATTTCAAAAGGTCTCCAGTAAAAAGCAATAGTAGCTGAATTGAACAGGGAACCATAAAGCTCCTTATACCTTTTATTCCGCTCAACTGTTCCTAATTGATTAAAATTAAAAATATGCGCCCCAAATATAAAATCATGAGATATCTGTTCAATCTTAACTTCTGTGCCGGCAGCCAGCCCCTCAATTTCAAGAAGGGCATCAGCTTTTCGATATTTTTCAATATCACGATCAATCCTGGCCTGTACTTCAGGGTTCCATAAATCCCAGTATGCTGAGCTCATAACCTGATCGGTTTCTGCACTGGTTCCGACTCTGCTGTGCCGATCGGGCAAGGATAAATTCTGTCCTGCTAAATAACTTAAGCAAAAAATATAAAATAGCGGAAGTGATAATAGTTTTTTCATCTCTACAAAGTTGTTTGATTTAATCTGTTTTATTACATAATCTGTAACCCGTCTCCATCCTTTTTTAAGTAAAACCGGGCTTTATTTTCTTTTCCGTTTTTATCTTTCCAGGTAACAATATACTCTCCTTTAAATCCACGGAATGATACTATCCCCTCCTCTTTTGCTGAAATTGTTTCTTTTGTTTTCCACTCTTTATTTATAAGTTCATTAAGAGTATAAAAAACCGGTTTAAAATTTAATTCCTTATCATAAATCCCCGATGTCGAAGGTTCACCGGGAGCAGCACCACCATCAACAACATTCCACCAGGTAATGCCCATTACCGAAGGATAACTAAACCAAAGACGATAGAAATTTTTTGCAATCTCTGCTTGAATTGCCCTCCCTCTACCGGTATCGTCAGGAGCACTGACAGTAACCTCGCTAATATGTATAGGTC
>JAAYKT010000501.1 GCA_012522255.1 Clostridiales bacterium | reverse complement strand
TTATCGCTATGGAACATCCTGCGGTTCTTCCCATTTGTTGCCGGAGAATATTTCGCCGACTTTTATATGGTATCATACCGCAAATATCTTGTCAACATACTTTTTTCAGGCTTTTAATGGTATTTTTATGATTTCGCCTCATTATATTATTTCACATTTCTTCATTTATATATATGAATTCACGACTTTGTTTTTTGTTCAAAAGAAATAACTTCATCATACTTTTCTTTTACTTTTTTCAGGTCCTCCCAGAAAAGTCTTTTTTTGCTTTCATCCCTGAGCAATGCCGCCGGATGAAAGGTTGCCATAATATGATATCCCTTTCTTTCGAACCATGTGCCCCTGATTGATGTTATCCTTGCCTTTTTGTCAATTAAATGCTTTACGGCGGTAGCTCCAAGACACACGATAATTTTAGGTTTGATAATAACAACCTGTCTGCGAAGATAAGGAAGACATGCTTCCGCTTCTTCATCTGAAGGTATGCGATTATTCTCCGGTCTGCATTTACAGATATTACAGATATAATAATTCTTGCTTCTGTAAAAATCCAAAGCGCTTAAAGCCTTGTCCAGAAGCTGGCCCGCCTTTCCTACAAAGGGTTTGCCCAATCTGTCCTCATCTGCACCGGGCGCTTCTCCAATGAACATGATCCTTGCGTCAGTATTGCCATCACCAAGCACGGTGTTTTTCCTGCTAAGATGCAGGCGGCATTTAGTGCAGCGCTCAACCGCCTTTGACAGCTCATCCATCGTATACATGGTCATACTCCTCTTACTATGTATATTGTAGTATTACCAATAATATACTACATACCAATCACTAAATCCATAAAACGAATAAGCGATTAATATATAAAAAACCAAAATCCGTAGGATATATAATAAGAGAAGACAAAGTTTAAAAGTTTATTTCAGTATGAGTCTATCTTTCAATACAAAGTCTTTTCCGCGATGTGTAATCTTTATACTTTTCCCTTCGACAAGCTCATATACGGTGCCTTTACCGTCTATCGTTAATTTAACAATGCTGCCACGATAAGTTATCTTGAAACTGTATTTCTCCCAGTTCGGATGAATGTACGGGTGGAAACACAGTACATCTTCATACACCCTCATACCCGCATATCCTTTTACTATTGACAAGAAGCTGCCGGCCATGTTGGCAGTATGGATTCCGTGGCGAGTATTCCCATTATAATCATCCAAATCCATTCTTGCCGTTTTTATAAAATAGTCATATGCCTTTTCATGATAGCCGATATCATTGGCTACTATGCTGAATATACAAGTTGAAAGGGAAGAATCATGGGTAGTGATTTTTTCATAATAGTCAAAATCCCTCCTTTTCTGTTCCAAACTGAACTTGTGACTTTGTAAAAAAAGCGCCAACACCACGTCGGCTTGTTTGCAAAGCTGATGCCTGTATAAAACCAACGGATGATAGTGAAGCAGCAACGGATGCTTTTCCTCGGGAGTGTTTTCAAAGTCCCATAATTCCTTGTCCAGAAAACTGTCGTCCTGAGGATGTATTCCATACTTTTCATTGTATGGCAGATACATATTGCATGCAGCCTTATTC
>JAAYKT010000059.1 GCA_012522255.1 Clostridiales bacterium | reverse complement strand
GAATTGGGCAATGTTTTACGCGTAAGGGCAGGTCTGGGCGCCCGGATGAACCGTGTTGAATTAACCGCAAACCGGCTTGAGGATGATAATGTTAACTTTACTAAGCTTATGAGTAAAAATGAAGATGTGGATATAGCAGAGGCAATAATGAAATTGCAGAATGAACAAAATGTTTATACAGCTTCATTATCAACAGGAGCGCGTGTAATCCAGCCTTCCTTGGTGGATTTCCTAAAGTGATAGATCTGATATATCGGTAAACTTTTTGTCATTCTATGTTAGGGTTAGTATGTACGAACTAATAACATGATATCATAAAGTTTAAAAGAAAAGGAGAGCGATATCATGTTTGAAGAAGCAAGAAAAATGAGGGAGTTATGTGAAGAGTTTGGGTCAAAAAAGATTTTAGTTGCAGGTGTAGATGTATCTAAGAACAAGTTTACCATAGCAGTCATGAATGCAAATTATGAAGCAAAGATAAAACCCAGGGATGTTAACTTAAACACTAAGAGTTTAGAAAAATTGTATGCAGAAATAGATGGAATTGTGGAAAAGGAGGAGATTGAGAAATTAATATTCGGGTGTGAGCCCTCAGGAATCTACTACAAACCGATTTTAAAGGAGCTAATACGCAAATATCCGGATGCCATGTTTAAGCTGATTAATCCATCTTCAACTAAGGCTAACAGGGATCAAAGAATGGAAAGAGAAAAGACAGATCCCATTGACGCATATGCAATTGCAGACTTGCTGATTCGAGGAGAATGTTACGATATAGCACTTGAAGATAATAGATTCGAGATCATAAGGGCTTATGTGAGAGAGCTTGACCATTTGGTGAAAGAGTTGGTAAGGTTAAAAAATCAGATTCATGCTCATACCGATGAGCTTTACCCAGGGTTAGAAAGCGAGAGCAATTCCTTCCTAGAAAGTAATTATGGATTAAGATTTCTGAAGTCGCTGCCGGAGCCAAGGGTGCTGCCAAAATTGAGTGTAGAAGGTTGGCAAAAGCTAATAGATACAGAAGAATATAGATTACCCGAGCATTTGGCCATAAAATTAAGAGATAAAAGTAATGTGATGGTCGTAAATAAGCATGATAATTTTGAAACCCTGAGAGACTATATACTCTTTTTTGTAGAGGGCTATGAGCAATTATCTAATAGAAAAGAGGAAATAGGGAAAAAGCTAGAAAGATTAATAGATTCACTTGACTTTGGTGAAAACTTAAAAGAAATTAGTGGAATTGAAACTCTTACCGTTGCAAGAATAATTGCTTACACGGGTAACCCATATAGATTTAAGAGTGGAAAAGAAGTTGTGTCATTTGCAGGGCTAATACCAAAATCAAATCAAAGCGGAAAGCTAGATATGAATAAGATAATCAGCAAAAAAGGCCATAAAAAGCTTAGAACTACACTGGTACAGGCAGCACAACAAGTAATTACTTCAACGGCATATTTTACAGCGTACTACAACCGATTAGTGCTAGAAAACAGAAAAGACCCCATGGTAGCCATTGTGGCCACAGCTAACAAACTTACTCGTGTAATAACAAAAATGATTCATACCGGGGAGAAATTCGACCCTCCGACGGCAAGAGATAAGGAATTAGCAAAGAGCAAGATAGAAAGATTAACTCGCAAAAGGCTCAATGACTTACATAAAATAAAGAGGCCGGATTCAGTGACTCAAGATACAAACGAGTTATATCTAATACGAGTTTAAATCCAACCTCTCTGTTAGGTAAGTATAACACTAATAAAGGAGATTAACAAATAAAACAAAATTAAGACAGGGGAAATTCGCGGGCATTCTTGTACTCAAAGTACGGCGCTCAGATTGAATCAATCCCTTCTTATCGAAATAAAGCTTAAATGGTATGATGGGTCCCTGCGTAGCAAACCAGTAACATAGGATAAGAATTCGAATAAGAAAGGGCCTAATCCCCAGTAAAAATTATGTTTGACTTTGTATTATATAGAACAAAAAGGCATATTCAGATATGCTCTAGGGGGCTATTCCTATCAAAAAAAAGGGTTGACTTCCTATGGTATCTGAATGAAGCAAAGCGGAATGAAGAATCTTAGTTTTAATACAAAGATCCTTCACTGCGTTCAGGATGACATGCCATCTACTGCCTTACCCAGGATGACATTCTTTTTTTGAGACAGCCCTTTATG
>JAAYKT010000500.1 GCA_012522255.1 Clostridiales bacterium | reverse complement strand
TCAGTGGATATATCACCTCTGCCAAATCCATAGGCTGACAGTGCGGGAATAACATCCATCCATTGTACTCCAAAAAGAAGAGGGATAACGATAAAAGATTTTTTTAAAAGACTTATATTAGAAAAATTAAGATACTCAACTAAAACTATTGAAAATACTGCTATGAAGGCCGGTACTCCAAAATCATAACTTATATTATAAATCCAGAATATTATTTTATAAACAAAAGGTATGATTATCAAAGCAGCAATACCTCGTAACCAGTATATTATGCTTTCGTCCAATGAAATCATCACGGATTCTGCTATTATGAATGCGCCGAGATAATGAGGCAAAGCCCGCATGCTGTTCAATATTACCAGTTTAAATGCCGCCAAAAGAATTTTACCCGAATCCGAGTCCAATACACTTGCCTCAATAAGTCGAAGAATTCCAAAATTATTTACATTGACAATTAAAGGTGCTGCAATGCCTAAAACCACGAGAAAAATTCCTATAAAAGCATTGCGCTTTTCAAAATCTATTTTTATTCTATCGATCATAAGAGGTTCTTACCTTTCTGCCATAGTAAATTATGGTTAATGTTGTCAAAAGAATTAATAACCAAGAGAATAACCTGGGATACGTATATTTATAAAAAATCCCATCTTCGCCAATTTGAGACATTGGAAAAGGATCTATCGGAATATCATAATCTACCGCTATTTTTTTAATGTTAAGCAGATTTATGACAGGTACACCATCTGACAGAAACTTGCCTATAAGCCCCGATTTGACAGTAAGTCTGTTTACACCCGGTAATATAATACCGGAACCCGCATTGCTCCAATCTTCTTCGTTACCGATAGAAGCCAGGTTTCCTCCAACGTTTATAAAACATTTTATCTTATTCTTACTTATCTCTTGATAAATCTCATATCTTTTGGAAATATTTTTATCAAGGTCAGACTCATACAATACAGAACGTCCATATTGATCAAATTGCTTTAATAACAAAGACCTTATATCTTCTTCCATATCAAACCCTATATCCCTATCTCCCCCTAAAGAATTTTTAATGGATTTAGCAGATAAAATTTTTTTGTTATATAAAATCTCTTCCATATGCAAGTAGTTGAACTCCGGAATATTTGCTCCATAAGTGGAAGCTCCTGCAGATGACATAACCACAGGGTTAAGCCCCAATGTTTGTGCCGCACTCAAAACTGCTATATTCAGCCCGGGAAAGGAGCCTGACAAATTTATTGCTGCATAATCCCCTTTTTTCAATCCGAGTTCTTTCATCATATGAAGAACAACTGCGGCAAAGGATGGATTGATTGATGTCCTTTTGGCTTCCGGCGAACCGAGGGTTGTGGTCATAGCCGAATACTCATATCCGATTATCCCGGTTTCGTTTATATCTATGGTTTTATCTATTGGTATTCCCTTTTTTATTCTTTCTTCCTTTATTGCTAAAATGGCTTCATTCATTATTATTGAGGCTTTTACTTTCTCTTCATAGTAAGTATCTTTTTCAAATATCCTTATATATTTAATAGAATAGTATGAAACCGTTAGTAAAACTGCCAATGCAATAATAATATAATCGTTTTTTTTAATCCTTTTTTTCATAAAATTAAGCCCCATACATATTCATTACTATTTTTAATACAAATGCAACAATAAACATAGCTGAAAGGGTCTTTATAATTCCTTGACGATCCATATCCAATGCGATAATTCCCGGTATCAAATAGCCTATAATCAAGGCAGTAGAAATAGGAAAATCGAGTACCCCCAAAAAGTTACCTATAATAAATCTAATTAAAAAGCTTACTATTATAAACACGGAAAACTTTCTTCTGCCGTATATAACAATATATTTTGATAACAGTCTAACCGTTGCATAGGTTAAAATGCTAAGCATAACAGTTGTGATTATTCTTTTGGGGTTATCCAAAAATAGTGCAATATAACCCGGTACTATAACCCCTCCCGGAGATATTTCCGTCCATTCATAAAATATAATGCTTACAAGAATACCCAAAACGATAATGTTATCAAGCATAGCACTCACTGTATCCTTTAAAAAAATTGATGATGCTTTCCCCATATCCGCCCATGTTTCCTACTCCAAAAATAAGGGTTTCTTCCTTTAGGTTGTTTACTCTGCTAATATCCTCGAGCATTACTACCCTTTCCGGTTTTACTCCGCTTTTTAGTATTTTCCTGCGCATAATATTTTTAAAACCTCCGGCAACCCAAATTTGGTCAAAAAGACTCTCCGTCAATTTTATAAAGTCGATATATTGCTTCATTCTATCTGCACGGTCTATCCTGTTATTTATGAGCAATATTCTGTTTGTATAATTATCATCCTTATCTATTCCAAGCATCCGATATATCATTAATGTGGAATCGGGGTCATTTGCTGCCATTGCATTTATAAATGTAATTTTTGTTGACTGCATATTCCTGATATGTAATATTTCAAGAGCGCCCGGGTCCTTTTTATATTTCTTCATGCCTTTTATGGCTATGTTTTTTTCTACTCCCAAATATCGGCATACCTCCCATGCCAATGAAACATTTTCCTCAAAATCAATATCTTGAAAGATTGTATCCCTATCATCAGCCAGGCAGACTTTGGTATTATATTTTTGTTCCAACCTTTTATAATGGATATATGCTTTACTGTCCGCCGTAAAGAGAACCCCGTTTTTTGGTATTGATGATCCCAACGCATTCGTTATGTTAATTAGCCCGTATCCCATTTCATCCTGATGGTCTAATCTGACATTGGTTATAACGCCGATATCGGCCATGAGTATATCGTTTTGACTTACCAATTGATATTCCGGTTTAACCGCCATACATTCAACCACAAGTATTTCTGCCTTTTCTTTGGCACCGAGTTTCATTACCGCTGACTGTTCCCTTATATTTGCCCTTCCCCTTCTTTTAATCTCCGTTTCATGCCCATCGGTATGTATGATCCTTGGGCTTGTCCCCGTGGTCTTGGTCAAAACAAACAAACCGGCTTCCCTGAGTCCGGCATCAATTAGCCTGCATACCGTTGATTTTCCTCGAGTACCATTTACATGTATTATATGTTTAAAATCAGACCTGATTTTTTTGATATATAATTTTTCGTATATCAGATATACAATATATAAAATTACTGATAGAGCAATCAGACTTTCCATATACTCAGTCTTCCAATCCATAATATTTAAGCATGATATTTATTATTTGCAGATGCTCTGTTACCCTTTGTTCCAGTTCCTGATTTGCATCTGTCTCTATTGTAATAACAGGTATACCCAAGTTTTCGGAAATTTCTTTGTTTATACTTCCCTCTGGGGCACCGGAAAGGATAGTAAAATTCAATTTATCCATGACTTCAAAAGCAATCAGAACAGAATCCGTGTCCAAAGTCCTGTCTATCACTATGGATTCCCCGATAAAACCCGTGGATTCATCGTATTTTCCTTTCGATTCATGAAGATCTATTACCATTACAGGCTTATACCTTATTATGGTTTGTGCTATTTCCCATGCAAGCCTTTGTGTATTGTTTCCATTTACATCACCAATAAATGAACGGTTCAAATCGTCCAAATAGTATTCGGTTCTGCTAATACTTTTACAAGCTGCTGTATTGGCTCTGGGAATAACTATTACAACACCTTTTTGGGGGGTATAGGACGATAATTCCTCTGCTACCATTATACCCGCTGTTTCGTTACCATGTATGCCTCCGATAATAATAAGAGAATTGCCGACATCACCGCTATCATTTACATATACGGTTGTGCTTAAATCAGAATCTTTCATTATTTCAAAATTATAGCTATAGCTATCGCAATAAACATTGGAAATAAACACAATCAATATTAATACAAATAAGCCTGACTTTTTTAACATTTTTACAACCCCTAAGCATTATTTAAACAACCGAAGTATCGTAATTATAAAATGCAGTAATTTGGTATTGTTAATGAAACTGTCAACGCTATTTCTTATTGTTAATGACATAATCTTTAAAAAGAATGTAAGTATTATTTTGAGTGCACTGTGAAAAAGTCTACGATTTAAGACCCAGTGAAAATTTTTAATGTTACTGTTTTTAGAGTATCATAATGATGTGTGAACGATATTGTAAGGTGTCTTTTAATAATTCTGCAAATACTTTTTAATTCCTCTAATATATGTTAAAAAAATGCAAAAAGAGGCTGTCTATAATAATTACACCGGACAACCTCTTTACGCCTTATATTGGTTTTCTTAAATATTTTCCTATACCATTCGTTAGAATTTCCTCATACGAAGGTATGTTTTCTATTATGACTTCCTTATCGGGATAAACGTATGAAAGACTTTCAGAAAACTCTATAATACCTGCCACATGCCTCCCGACTCTTTCTTTCAGCGGGTGTCCGCTTTCATCAAAGGGAACATAAAGCCTATCCAACTGTTTCGCCTTAACATACATCGGATCCTTGCCTTCCAGTACCAATGCCTCATTTGTTTTTCCCCTTAATCTGCCCTGAGAAGCATTTGCAGTCTCCATAAGTACCGACAGTGTATCTGTATAGTCACCCAATTCTCTGTGAGTAAGGCCGTGAAGGTTTACCGGTGAAGGCTCGAGACCTATGTTTACACCCTCGAATTCTAAGTTCATAACCACTAAGGATGCTATATCCATGGCATTTTCATGGGATACTATGGCGTTAATTACCGGATATTCAGGTGATGCTTCATGTAGGTCTATAGTAAGGGTAATGTCTTCTTTCCTTATAAATTCGGCAAATCCATAGCAAACTTTTTCAGTAAAAGTGCCGTCATCCCTTCCGGGGTAACCCCTGTTCAAATTTCGTGTCTCGCTGCCGGAAAGCTGTTGCCGTGATGATGCATGAATATATACATCCGGATCCGGCCACTGATCTATGGGGTTTGTCGCCCTGGAACCATATCGGAACCATCTTTCGCCAAAATCTGTTTCGATTGAAAATCTTTGCGGTGAACCTTCCTGGGGGTCATTATGAGTAAAACCACTGTTGTTTGCCCTAGGTATAACAAATAAAGTTCCTTTTTCTAATTTTGCATTTTCAATAAGCAATACCGTCGCCAAAAGTCCCGAAGGTTCATTGGGATGAGTACCGCCAAAAACCAATATGCTGCCTCCCGGGTTATCGCCCCTCAATATATATATTTCCGTATCTCCGGAAGTACCTTTGATATCAGGATAATAATCGCTGAGCATTTTTACTTCAGATACTCCGGGTCCGTTAACGATAGGTTCTTTTTTATGCATGCTTAAAAATGAATTCCCTGCTATAAAGACGCAGACCAATGATATAGCCAATAAAATAATAGCTGTAGTTTTATTTGCTTTCATCTATAATACCCCACATCACTTAATCATTAATACTCTCAGTATCAATGGTATAATGACCAACGCTGCATTCATTTGTTTGTGCAGATTTTTTTCAGTGAATAGATTCCATAAGGTTACAAATAAAACAAAAGCCACAAGCAATCTATATATAATGGTAATTATCATTTATCACACTCCATTCAAATACAACCTGAAAACATTTAAAAGATTACTGATGCAATTTGGTTGGAGAACAGTATAAAAAGTATACCGTAGACTATTACGATGAGTGATGGAATCAAACATTTTTTCAGTACCAAAAAATAGTTATCTATACCGAGTATTTGTGCCGCAAATATACCCGCAAGGGCAGTGGGAGGCATCAAATCTCCAAGGCTGGCGATAAGTGATAATGATGATGCTGTTATAATCTGGTTTTGGTCAAGCAGTGCCAAAAGGAACGGGACTCCAAGCACCGATGATGAACCGTAAGCTGATACTGCGCCAAACAATGGGATTGTTATCGCTACCCCCAGATACAATAATGCCGGAGGCAGACTGAGACTGTTTACAACTATATATCCCCGCACCCCTGTAAGGGTCATTATCTGAATAAACATACCGACACCCATTAAAATACCAAGTACCGGCAATGCCACATTTATTGCATCTTTTGAAACCTGCAGGAAGTTTATTTTTTTCCCGGTAAACAATCCAAGTAAACTGCCTATCATAAATGTAAGAGGCATTCCAAAACTAATCAAATCCGGTGTAGTTTTACCTAAAATCATAAGAACCAACACAACTATTATAGGCAAATAAATCTTAAATCCATATTGCTTCCTTGTATCCATGTCAAGTTTTGTTTTTAAAACCTCATAGTCTAAATTTTTTACATGTTTCAGTCCTAACATCAAAACAAAGATAATCGCTAACGGCACTGACAAAAGCAAGAGAGGTATTTCGAACCCCACGTAAGGCATATCTATTCCGCCCCCTATTATCATTGCAGGTACGTTTACAGGGGGAGCTATCATGCCCATCAATCCGCCCAAAGCAATTATTGCAGCGGCCTCTACAGCCGGAATTCCCATTAAAATGAATACCGGGCCTACCAATCCGCCTGCGGTAAGCACTGCTGCAGAAGAGGAGCCGGTTATCATACCCGGGAACATTACTATAAACATGAGTAAAACGAGAAGCAATGCAGGTTTCTCATGGAATCTTTCAATTATGCTTGAGCTCAAGGCACCTAACGCGCCGCTCTCTTGGACCACCTTCATAAAAATCATGGCTGTTGCTATTACAAGTATGGTGTCAAGATATCCAAAGGTGCCTTCCACAAGATGCCTTATAGGCAAACCGTTACCTGATATAATCGAACCTGTTATTGCAGCTGCCACCATGGAAACACTCACAGGAAGCTTGAACAAAAAACATCCTGCAGCAAATATACCAACCATGGACACAAAAATAATGAGTTCCGATTGCAAAATATCCCTCCTAGTATAGGAGTAAAACTTATGCACATACTCCAAGTAATAAGAAAGTTTGATATTTTGATAAAACGGGAGTTAAAATTTAAACTCCCATTCTATCTAAAACTTTTATTTAAATGCACTTTTGAGAGGATCAACTGCTTCCGTTATTTTAGTGATGGTATCCATAGGGATACTTCCGGCATTTGTCAGTTTTGTAAACAAACTATCCTTATTGCCCTCTTCGACTACAATAACGTAATCCGCAACAGGCACACAAGCATTAATAAACTTATCGGAAAGTTCGCCCCTCCTGGCTTCGCCACCTATATGCATTGTGATTATTTTTAATTTAAGTTCTTGAGCTTTTGAAATTACATCATTGATTCTGCTTAACTCTTCTTTTGCATCTATTCCTGCCGCACCGAGCCCTTTGGAACTTCCCCCAACAGCCAATATAAGGGTTTTGACGTCCTTTACTTCATCAGCCTTAACAACAGGGCTTATTACATACTTTACCTTTGCTCTGTCCAGAAGAACCTTTACCATCTGCACATCGGCACTTTGGCCTGCAGAAGTTAAAAGAACAGGTTGATCGGCTATAGGTTTAGCGAGGGCACCTTTAAATGCATCAGCATTTTCGGTAACCGGTTCTTTGGCCTCTGCGGGCGGCTCGACAGGTTTAACTTCCGGTGTATCCGTTGCCTGTGGTTTTGCTTCCGGCTGCGGTTCTGCTTCCGGTGTAGGCGTAGCAGATTCTGTTGCGGATGCTGCAGGTTCCGGTGTAGGTGTTACCGGTTCCGGTGTTTCAACTTTCTTTTCTTCTTCCTGCGTCGGCAATACTTCCGGTGCAGCTGTTTCTGTACCGGATGTTTCTTCGGCAGAAGAATCCGGAGCTTCCTGTTGCGGTTTGCTGCATGCAGTAAACAGCATCGCTGCTATAAGTATCAAAAGCAGTATTATAATATTGATTTTTCTGGCTTTCATAAACAGTCACCCCCTAACATTAACGATTCAGGCATTTTCTTATCAGAATCCTGCTGCCTGGCCATCTCTTCTCGGGTCTGCGCCTCCATGGAGTTCATTGGTTTCATAATCCATGAGCACTGCATGAACTCCGCCGAAATAATTATCATAGTCACCTCTGACTGTAACCTCATGGCCCTTTGCTTTCAAACCTTCATAGCTATTTATAGAAATTCTTCCTTCTATAGATAAAGGACCGGATTGCATTTGGAAGACCTTGGGGGCCATAATAGCCTGTTGTATATCCATTCCATGGTCTATTACATTACTGATTGTCTGTGCAACTGTTGTAATAATTCTTGTTGCCCCCGGTGACCCAAGTGTCATAAACGGCCTATTCTGAGGATCCAAAACAAATGTGGGGCTCATGCTGCTAAGGGGTCTTTTGCCCGGTGTTATGGAATTAACCGAACCCGGTTTCAACACAAAGTCATCCATATGATTGTTCATAAGAATTCCGGTACCGGGAATTACGACTCCGGAGCTAAAGAAAGTATTAATTGATTTTGTTACTGTAACCATATTGCCGTGCTTATCCATTATTGAGAAAGATGTAGTGCTTCCGCTTTCATTTTTCCATGGATCTCCTGCTTCAACAGCAGCAGCGGGTTTTGTCATATCTATTTTGTTAAACAACTCTTTTGCATACTCTTTTGAGGTAAGTCCTTTAAGAGGTACTTTAACAAAAGCGGTGTCTGCCATGTACTTGGATCTATCAGCAAACATCATCTTCATGGACTCTGCCCAGGCATGCAATGTATCAGCGGTGTTATCTCCCATTTTTTTAAGATCAAGGTTTTCCATTATATTAAGTAACTGTATTATGTGGGTCCCGCCGGAGCTTGCCGGTGGAGTGGAAATTATAGTATAACCTCTGTATGTACCTGTAACAGCTTCTCTAATTTCGGGTTTATAATTCTTTAAGTCATCAATAACAAGACAACCGCCCTCTTTTTGCACACCTTTGGCTATCTTATAAGCTAAGCTGCCTATACCACCTTGATAAAATGCATCTTTTCCACCTTTTGATATTGCTTTCAGCGTATTTGCAAGATCTTTTAATACAATTTTGTCTCCGTTTTCATAGGGTAGGCCATCTTTTAGATATATCTCTGCTGTTGCCGGGAACATGCTAAGCTTTTCGAATTCATCGCTTATTATCTGCGCCAGATTTACAGTCACGGGTATACCCTTTTCCGCCCAATCAATGGCCGGTTGCATTACTACACTTCTTTCCATAGTTCCGTACTGCTCCAATGCAGTCAATAGGCCTGCTACTTCGCCGGGTACCCCCGATGCCTTTCCGCCTATGGAACTTTCTTTACCTATTTGTTTACCATTTTCATCAAGTTTGAACATGTCAGCTTTTGCATAAGACGGAGCAGTCTCTCTGAAGTCAATTACAACAGTTTTGCCGGTATCTGCCATCCTAATAAGCATAAAACCTCCGCCGCCTAAACCTGAAGCATTAGGTTCCAGTACTCCCAAAGCAAAACCTGTTGCAACTGCAGCATCTACGGCATTACCGCCTTTTTTCAATATGTCTAAGCCTACCTGGGAAGCTTCGGGCTTTGCTGCAGCCACGACTCCGTTTAAACCCTTGGCATCTCTTGAATAAAGGTCAAGCGGATTATCACCGAAGGCGACAGAACCAAGCATGATGCTAAAAATCATAAAGGCTGTGACCAAAATAGATGTCGCTTTGCAGATTTTTTTTGATTTCATGTGTAACCCTCCTTTTATTGGCATTTTGTGAAATCTGTAATAATGTATAAGCTAATGCCTAACATATTATTATTCATAATATTCTATAAAAAGTAATCGCTTCCTATTTTTTCTCTTATTTCTCTTGAATAATCAACAAGCGTTGGGGACGGTTCTTTTTGCTTTTAAAAGCAAAAAGAACCGTACCCAACGCTTGTAACGG
>JAAYKT010000058.1 GCA_012522255.1 Clostridiales bacterium | reverse complement strand
TACATCAGGATTATACGGGAAATGCCAAGGATCTGGCTTTGGCATATGCAAGAGGCCTTGGTTCTATGAGAGCCGGTGTAATAGAAACCACTTTTAAAGAAGAAACAGAAACTGACCTTTTCGGGGAGCAATGCGTATTATGCGGAGGCATTACCGAGTTGATAAAGGCTGGCTTTGATACATTGACTGAAGCAGGCTATCAAAATGAAATCGCATATTTTGAGTGCCTCCATGAGATGAAACTGATTGTGGATCTTCTCTACGAAGGCGGTTTTGAAAGGATGAGATTCAGCGTCAGCGATACCGCGGAATACGGAGATTATGTTACAAGTCAAAGAATAATAACCGAAGACACAAGGAAGGAAATGAAAAAGGTTCTTTCAGAAGTCCAAAACGGCGAATTTGCCAAGGCCTGGATTTTGGAGAACATGACGGGACGCCCGGTTTTTAATAAAAGAAAAGAACAGGAATTGAATCATCCTATAGTAAAAGTGGGAAAAAATTTAAGAGAAATGATGTCATGGTTAAAAAAGTAGGTGGGTATGATGAAAAGTGAAAAAGCAAATAAAGGAATAGATAAGGCTCCTCATAGATCGCTGTTTAAAGCTTTGGGTTTTATTGATGAAGAATTTGACAGGCCGCTTATCGGTATAGCCAATGCTTTTAGTGAGATAGTTCCCGGACATAAGCATTTGAAAGAAGTAGTTGAAGCGGTAAAGCAAGGTGTGCGCATGGCGGGAGGAGTGCCTGTGGAGTTCCCCGTTATCGGAGTATGTGACGGTATAGCCATGGGGCATGAAGGGATGAAATTTTCCTTGGCCTCCAGGGAACTTATTGCCGACAGTATAGAGGTAATGGCGTCGGCTCATTGTTTTGACGGTCTTGTGTTAGTACCCAATTGTGACAAGATAGTTCCCGGTATGCTTATGGCAGCAGCAAGGCTAAACCTTCCTGCCATAATAGTGAGCGGCGGTCCTATGCTGGCGGGAAAACATAACGGCAATACTTTGGACCTGTCTGCCGTATTTGAAGCCGTTGGGAAAGTGCAAATTGGGGGCATGTCGGAAGAAGAATTGAAAGAGTATGAAGATAACGCCTGTCCCGGCTGCGGTTCCTGTTCCGGCATGTATACGGCAAACTCCATGAACTGTATGACAGAAGCTCTTGGCATGGCATTGCCCGGCAATGGAACAATTCCAGCCGTATATGCTGAAAGGGTAAGGCTTGCAAAGAGAACAGGCTTGAAAATAATGGATTTGGTGAATAAAAATCTGTGTCCAAAGGATATTTTAACAGAAAAGAAATTTGAAAATGCTCTGGCTGTTGATATGGCTCTTGGATGTTCGTCAAACACGGTGTTGCATTTGACTGCTATAGCACATGAAGCGGACGTTGCTATAGATTTAGAAAAGATAAATGAAATAAGTGAGAGGACACCTAATCTGTGCAGATTGAGCCCCGCAGGCCCCCATCATGTGGAGGATCTTTATCAAGCCGGTGGGGTACAAGCCGTTATGATGGAATTATCCCGGGGAAACCTGCTTCACATGGATGAACTGACTGTGTCTGATGCAACCGTTGGAGATCTGTTAGTGGGTGTCAAAAATAAAAATAATAATGTTATATCATCATTGGAAAACCCTAAAAGCAAAAAAGGCGGATTGGCTGTTCTTTGGGGAAACCTGGCACCGGAAGGCGGTGTGGTAAAAAAATCTGCAGTCAGCCCAGATATGATGAAACACAGGGGCCCTGCCAGAGTCTTTGATAGTGAGGAAAATGCCATAAAATCAGTTTTAGGCGGACATA
Organism: Clostridiales bacterium; assembly: GCA_012522255.1. Lineage (GTDB taxonomy): Bacteria > Bacillota > Clostridia > Lutisporales > Lutisporaceae > JAAYKT01. Next base: position 2,224 of record JAAYKT010000058.1, on the reverse strand, counting down.
TAGTTCATGGTGACGTGGTAGTTATTCGGTATGAGGGTCCAAAGGGCGGGCCCGGTATGCGTGAAATGCTTTCACCCACTTCTGCCCTTGTGGGGATGGGCCTTGATAAGACTGTAGCTCTTATAACTGATGGGAGGTTTTCCGGAGCCACTAAGGGATCGGCAATCGGTCATGTGTCACCTGAGGCATCAGAGGGCGGACCCATTGCCCTGGTTGAAGAAGGAGATATGATTGAAATAGATATAGAAAATTGTAAGTTGAGTTTAAATGTTTCCGAGGAAGTTTTGAATAAGAGGAAGAAAGATTTAAAAATTCTTGAAAAAGTAAATTACGGTTATTTAAAAAGATACTCAAAAATGGTTTCATCCGCTTCAAGGGGTGCCATAGTAGATGTTTAGAAAGGAGTTTATTAATGGAATACACAGGTGCGGAAATAGTCCTTGAATGTTTAAAAGAACAAGGTGTAGATACCATATTCGGCTATCCCGGAGGAGCAGTGATTCCACTTTATGACGCCTTGATGGGTTATCAAGAGGACTTTCTTCATGTGCTAACTTGCCATGAGCAAGGTGCAGTCCATGCAGCGGATGGCTATGCCAGGTCAACGGGCAGGGCAGGAGTATGCTTTGCTACATCTGGACCCGGAGCCACAAATACCGTCACGGGGATAGCCACGGCTTATATGGATTCTGTACCCCTCGTGGTTTTCACAGGACAAGTACCTCATAGCTTGCTTGGAAAGGATTCTTTTCAGGAGATTGATATAACCGCGGTAACCTTCCCTATTACAAAATATAATTATTTGGTAAAAAAGGTTGAAGACCTACCTTATATAATCAGAGAGGCCTTTGATATTGCGACTACGGGACGCAGAGGCCCTGTGCTTATTGATATACCAAAAGATATTTTTACAGCTAAGATGAATTACATCATGGCGGGAACCTTCAAAGAAGAAGTAAAACCAGCCGCTCCCGATGAAGAATTGCTGAAAGAAGCCGCAAAAGCCATAGACATCTCAAAAAGGCCGGTTATCTATGCCGGGGGAGGAGTTATCCATGCCGGTGCAGAGGAAGAGCTTTTTGATTTGGCTAAAAAGGCTGACATTCCCGTTGCCAATACTCTTATGTCTTTAGGCTGTTTCCCCATGAATAGTCCCTTATCACTTGGCCTTGTCGGTATGCACGGTCATAAAGAAACGAATTTAGCTGTTACAAAAAGTGATCTGATAATTGCAGTAGGTGCCAGGTTCAGCGATAGGGTAATTGGGTCAAAGGATAAATTCGCACCCGGTGCAAAAATAATTCAAATAGATATTGATAGTTCAGAAATAGGTAAGAACAAAGAAGTACACTTTCCTTTGGAAGGTGATGTTAAGGAAATATTAAAGGCTTTGACTTTTTGTGTAAATGAAAAAAACAGGGAACAGTGGCTCAGGCAAATCAGAAGCCTGGGTCCAAAAGGCAAAATGGACAGTAAGGAATTTACACCTGCAAATATATTATCCCTGGCTCAAAACGCAGTAGGGGAAGATTCCATAATAGTGACAGAAGTAGGTCAACATCAGATGTGGGCTGCACAATATTGTAAAGTAGATTCTTCAAGACGTTTTCTTACATCAGGAGGCCTTGGCACAATGGGTTATGGCCTTGGAGCATCTATAGGAGCCCAGATTGCATACCCTAAAAAGAAAGTTCTTCATATTGCCGGAGACGGCTCCTTCAGGATGAACTGCAACGAACTGGCCACCGTATCAAAGTATAAACTTCCTATAATAACTTTGCTTTTTAATAATAATAGCTTGGGAATGGTGAGGCAATGGCAAGGATTGTTTCAGGACAAAAGATATTCACAAACTGATTTGACCGATGATGTGGATTATATGCTGCTTGCATCGGCATACAGGTTAAACGGTGCGCAGGCTGAGAACCTGATGCAGCTGGATGAAGCCTTAAAAAAAGCAGTTGCATCTGATAAGGCTACAGTCATAGAATGCAAAATTGACAAAGAAATAGGAGTTTATCCTATTGTACCTCCCGGCATGGCAATAGATAACATGATAACCTCTGCTTAAAAAATGATAATGTAACAAAAGGAGGCCGATGGTTGCTTTTATTGCCTCATTGAACTCCCGGATGGTTTTTGCAAATAGGTATTTGCAAAAGTGTAGAAAGCCCTATGGTAATTTTATTATAAAAAATCAGCAAATAAGGAATAAGTACACGCC
>JAAYKT010000499.1 GCA_012522255.1 Clostridiales bacterium | reverse complement strand
TTATTTATTCTTAAAATTGTGGAAATGTTATCCATATAGTCGATATTATATTTTTTGCATATGAATTCCAAATTATCTCCGGGTTTTATTTCATATACAATGAATTTTGCAATCTCATCATTTTCGATTATATTATTTTTATCTCGTATAACGCTATCATCTGACTCGGCAATTTTATTGTTTAATTCTGTTTGTTTAGTAAATGTATCATTCAATAATCTTGTTAAATTGTTTTTCTCTATACCGAATGAAATTGCCGCCAGAACTGATATGCACAACAATGCTGATAAAACGATATTAGAAACAGATAATTTAATTTTCTTTTTATTTTTTTCCTCGATGACGATCTTTTTACCAACTTCATCATATACATAAAAGCCTGACATTTTTGATACTTTTTTATAGTTCCATTCAAAAAATCCTCTTTCATTGGCTATAGGATCTACAACATACGCTATTTGCCAAGGCAAATTGAAAAAATTTTCTTGTATAAAAATATCGTAGTTAGAAAGAAATATACCATATCCGGGATGTGTATGCTGCCAGCCTATTATTTTTAAATCCTTATCTTTCTTTTCTTTTTCTGAATACACATAATCCCAAGTGTCATGAGTGAAAGTCAAAGTTGAAGCCGATGCATCTGTATATTTGGCTTCTATGTATGATGAGATTATGACTGTTTTTCTGTTGCTGTCATCTGTATAATCACCAAGAAGAATGCTTCCAACCTCTTTCGATATATCTTCTTTTGCAAGCTTTTCAATTCGCTTATATACATCTTGCTTAATATAAACATGAACGCTATCACGATCTATATTACCAACTTCAATAAAATTAAGAGGTAATTCAACTATATTTGCTTTATTTGTTTCTTTTTCACTTTCGATTATCTCAATGTTTGGTTCTTCCACAAATGAACACCTCCTACAAAGAAGTTATTATAATATTTACTACAATAGATGCAATGATAGCAATAATTAGACCAACTGTGCTTGTCCCACCCTTTTTCGCTATATATGCTGCTTTATTATATTGACCCATACTTTTTGCAACCTGTAATTCGGAATCGATATGTTGTTTATAAAAGTAATTTCCAAAAATCCCTGAACATATCGATAATGCAAGATTTAATATTGTTCCTAATGTTGGTATTAAAGCAGGAAGAAAAGAAATTCCTATATAAACAGCTGCTATACCATACATCTTTCTATATGCAAACCAATTGCCGCCAAACAAGAAGCTACACCAATTCCACGATGCTTTTTTGTTTGCCGCACTCATTTTATTAAACTTCTTAAGATATGTAGGCTGATTAGATAGCAAAAACGCTATTATATCTGGTTCTGCTTGAACGTGTGTATTAAATCCGGAACTATATTGATAACCTTGCTGGCTCAAATTGCAGCTTATTTGTCCACCATAATTTGTTTGTGTGCCTGAGTACTGAGAATTTACACCTGCAACAGAAAAATGCGGGGCATTGCTATCGTCCAATAAATTACCACATGATGCACAAAATTTTAGTCCGTTTGAATATGGCTGTCCGCATTTATCACAGGTAAGCCCTTTAACTTCTTTTCCGGCTTCATCTCCTGTACCCATC
>JAAYKT010000498.1 GCA_012522255.1 Clostridiales bacterium | reverse complement strand
GGCTAATGTGCCGGACCCACTTATGGAAACCTTCAAATCCCCCCGTCGCACGAAAGCCGTTTGCTGTTCCAATTGAGGTTTTTCTGCAAGCTTGGGTTTAATATAGAAAAATCCCGCGATTATCACCAAGGCTGTAGTGGATAATAAAGCTGCTTTTTTTCCGCTGATTCTTTTGCCTCTTATACTTTTTAAAAATGGTGCGGTGTTTGGGTTGTTCAATATTTTTACCTCCCATGAACAAATTTACAACTTTAATTATAATTAGTAAATCTTAAAATTTCCTTAATGTTTTGTTAAGTTTTTTGATTTAGAATAGTAAATAGAGTAGAGGTTATTGTACCAAAAGACATTTACGGGCTTGCAAAACAGTCTTAATGCAGGTGGCAACAAATTGTGTGGGCTGTAACGAATAGAGTAGAACAGAGTAGAGGTGATATTATGAGACTTTTATTGGTAGAGGATGAAGTGACCCTATCGGATGCTTTGGTTTTTATGCTTAAAAAGAAAGGTTACGATGTGGATGCGGTTTATGATGGTATAAGCGGGCAGGAAATGGCGGAAACCGGGGTATATGATTTGCTCATAATCGACAGGATGCTTCCTTATAAGGAGGGGGTGTGCATAATCAAGGACTTGAGAAAAAAAGGCATCAGTGTGCCCATACTTATTCTTACCGCCAAGGATGCGGTGAAGGACAGAGTGGAAGGATTGGATGCGGGTGCCGATGATTATATTATAAAGCCTTTTTCTACCGATGAGCTATTGGCGAGGATAAGAGCCCTGTCAAGGCGGCAGAATACTATGTCTGAGGGGGAAACGGTTCAGGCCGGGAAGGCAAAGCTTTTATTGTTGGATAAAGAAGTTAGAGCGGGAGATCAAACAATAAAATTGACCCTTAGGGAAACCCAGCTGTTGGAGTATCTTTTCAGAAATAAAAAACAGGTTATTACGAGAGAACAGATCATAAACAGAGTATGGGGTTTTGATTCTGAAGTGGATATGAATATTGTGGAGATATATATACATAATTTGCGCAAAAAATTAGCTCCCGAGGTTTGCGGGTTTTTTATAGAAACAATCAGGGGTATAGGATATCGCATTAAGGAGGGAAAAAGTGTTTAAGCATTTACGGATAAAACTCACATTGACCAATATATTGGTGCTTAGCCTTATATTGATTTTTGTATTTTCCGGAATTTATATCCTGATGGCAAAGGGTTTGGCTATGGAAACAGAAAGGGCCTTGAGAGTCATTTTGCTGCAGAGCAAAATACCGGAACGATCGATGGGAGGTCATCCGAGAAAACCGCCTCAGGATGGTTTTTATATCGGTTTGGATTCTGAAAGCAATGTGATAGTGAGATCTCAGAACATTTCTTTGGATGGTGAAGAATTGGAAGTTTTATTAGATAAGTCTATAAAAAGCAGGAAAAACAGCGGCGATATCAAAGTCAGCAGCGAAACCTACAGGTTTATGAAATTTCCTTCCCCTGAAGGCGGGTCAGTGACTATAGCGTATTTGAACATTCAAAAGGATAAAGCCTTTTTAACCCGGCTTGCTACAATTTTTCTTATAATCGGCCTTGGAAGTGTGGGGCTTGGATTTTTTGGCAGCCTGTTTATGGCGGACAGGGCTCTTTTGCCCATAAAGGACGCCTGGGAGAAGCAGAAAAATTTTATTACCGATGCTTCCCATGAGTTGAGGACGCCTCTTTCGTCAATACAGACAAATTTAGAGGTAATATTGGATAATACGCAGGAGAGCATAGACAGTCAAAGAAAATGGTTTGATAATATATTGTCGGAAAACAAGCGTATGTCCAGGCTGGTCGATGATCTGCTGCTGCTTGCTCGGGCGGATTCACGGCAGGAAAACATGATAAAAGTAATGTTCAATCTGAGCAAGGCGCTGCAAGAGGCTGCATCACCTTATGAGCCTATAGGGGCTAAAAAAGACATAGAAGTCGTTATGCATTTAGATGAGGATGTTAATATAGTCGGTGACGAAACCCGGATAAAACAGTTGATTGTTATACTTCTTGATAATGCGTTGAAGTATACACCTACCGGGGGCAACATTGAGCTGGAATTGAGGGAACGGGGAAGTTATGCGGAAATCTTTGTGAGGGACACCGGGGACGGAATTACAGAAGGGGATAAGGATAAAATATTTGAAAGATTTTATAGAGTGGATAAGGCAAGGTCCAGAGGGAGCGGGGGGTCAGGATTGGGGTTGTCCATAGCATATTGGATTGTTAAAGAGCATGGGGGGAGTATAAAGGTTATCGATGGCAAGGCGGGGGGAAGCGTATTCAACGTTGTCCTGCCGAAGTAGGGACCAGGGGGACGGTTCTGGTGGTCGCTTTTTGAGAGCGACCACCAGAACCGTCAGACTGTGTGTTGATTCATCAAATGCGTAAATTACAACTTTTTCTCCGCAAATGCCCCCAGCATTCCGTTACAATCTTTCTTGCCGCAAAAAGTGTTATTGACGATGAATCGAGGGGTGGCGCTACTTCGACAATATCCATGCCTATTACATTCAGTTTAAAGAACTCATACAGCATATCAAGGAGCTCCCGGGCATTCATACCCCCAAATTGAGGGGTTCCCGTTCCCGGCGCATAGGCAGGGTCAAGGCCATCTATATCAATAGTTATATAAATTTTGTCGAATTCTTTCATTCTTGCCAAAATTCTTTTACAAGTTTCTTCGACTCCTATTTCCCTAACTTCTCTCGCTGACAGAATATTTAATTTTTTATCCTGTATAAATTCATATTCCTGAGACTCAATAGAGCGCAGGCCTACAAAATATATTGACTCCAAATCCTTCACATGCTTTAATTCTATGGCACGTCTTTGGGTGCAGCCGTGGGAATATATGTCCCCATCCATCTCATCGCATAAATCAAAATGCGAATCGAAATGAATGATTCCCAAACTCCCGTCTATATATTTGTCTATGCATTGCAGCACGGGTATAGTAGTAGAATGATCCCCACCTATCATGGTAAAAAGCTTTTTATTCTCGATGCATTTTTTAATGGTTGCTTCCAATTTGCCTGATATTTCCGGAATGTCGTTACCGTCAAAGTTTCCCAAATCAAGAATTTTCATGTCTCTGATGCTTTCAAATCTTTCTGTAGTTGGATCTATTGTATATGTAATTTTCCTTAATTCATTGGGGGCAAGGCTTGCACCGGAGCGAAAACTGACTCCTTTGTCATAGGGTATACCAAAAATCACCGCATCGGCTTCTTCTATGGTCAAATCAGGGTTGTTCAATCTCGCCCAAATATTTCTGTCTTTATGCAGGTTTTCCATAAAAAAACCCCTTTCCACAATATAATACAATAATAGTATCACAGTAAAAGGGGTTTTTAAACATGCGATTATTTCGGAATAAACCCGGAACGGTGTATTTATAAATTTTAAAAGCAATTTTAGCAGCCTGTACTGATAAAAAACCCGTAGGGTTTACGACACTTAATGATTTAAACAAATGCCTGTACACGGTATAACAGTTGCCTTTGCCGTATTATACAACAAAAAAATATGTTGTATGTGTCAGCAAAAACCGACCGGGAGAACCGTCCCCCTGGTTGC
>JAAYKT010000497.1 GCA_012522255.1 Clostridiales bacterium | reverse complement strand
CCAGATATGGTTTGGATACTCCTAGTGCCTGTTGTAGCTCTAACGGTACTTCTGTACCGTATTTCGTGAATGCTTGTTCCTCTTGACCAGGCGAATTTAACCCATAACAGGTTATTTTGCCCTTACGGTTTCTAATCCTCTGGACGCTGGTACCATCCGAAAGGATTACTTCACCTTCGCATTGTTCTTCACCGCTTCGGATAAACCGATCACCACGGGGTTCATTGTAGTAAATCCACCGCAGCATTCTCAGAATGGCTGTTTTGCCGTTCCTGGATTCGCCAACTAACACATTCAAGCCTTTGCAGAATTGCAAAGTTGTATCTTTGTGTGTCTGAAAGTTTTTGATTCTCAGGGTTTCTATTTTTTTCATTACGCAACCCCGCCTTTCTGAGCGAGATTTTCTTCGGCTATTGCTATCCTCCGAAGGGCTTCTTTAAGCACAGACTCGGTTTCTTCCGAATCTGTTACAGCTTGTTTAATTATTGTGGTTACATCCACCCGATTCATGTCAGTTGATTTAACTAATTCTTGGGTGAACGTTTGTAATTTACGTTCCATGGCAATTACTTCTGCTATTTTAGAACGGTCTAATACATCTTCTCCTGGCAGAGCCGTTTCCATCTCCTTAAAATCACAATTGATATGATCTGGTTCAACCTCTATAAACACAACGCCTACTGGTCTGGATATATCGGCATTGTGATTAGATAATCGAACTAAACTGCCAGGATTAATGAAATATCTATTATTTATATATTGAATGCCATAACCAATATGGTTGTGACCGGTTATGGTGATGTCTGCTTCCGTATCAATAACATTTTTAATTAACGTGACATCACCGGGAAAATCCGGTTTATCCATCAACATACCATGAACTATATGAATAGCTGCATGGCAATCCGGTGATTTAGATACACAGTAATCCAGTTTTGGATCTCTGCCTTCAGTATCTATCTCATCATGATAGGGCTGACCGGATAGCTGCACAGTTACATTGTCTTTGTGCAGAATAATGGGATTTTGGTTTAATAGTTTGACTTTATCAAGTGCCGCTGAATAACCTAACAAGGTTCGTGTAAGAGTAACAGTATTAGCGGCATAAAAATCGTGGTTTCCTGCAACTGTATAGACTGGGATACCAGCAGACAAAAGGCATCCCATTATTTCACCAGCTGCACCCATAGATGGGATTGGGGTGTCAAATATATCACCCCCGCACAAAAAATAGTCAGCCTTGTATTCTTTGGCTATTTTAACAACTTCGCTTATTTTGTTTTTAAGTGTATCTACGAAATTATCTTTTCTATTTTGGGGGGCATTTCCTCTTATATGAGGATCATTAAAAAGGATAAAACGCATAAGTATGCTCCTTTCTCCCTTCACTTTAGAAGGATTTTAATAAGAACTGAATCCGGCGTAAACCGGATTCAGTTTGTCTTTACCAGGGACAATCGGGCGGCATTTCCTGCGTTACTTGCGTACCCGGTGATGGATTCGACAACTGCGATATCAGTTTATCCAGGCCGGCAAGTATTTGCATACCAGCAAGAAAATTCTCCGATGCCTTTTCTATCTTACTGGCGCATTGCAGACGGATCTTGTACCGGTTGGATGAATATTCGTCTTTAATGCATTGCAAGCCGATTTCCTCTTGGGACTTTTTATACTCCGCTTCCGACAGAGTTTTCTCTTGTTGTTGGTATTCCTCGTTCAACTCTAAGCGTTGAACGGTTCTATATTCTCGTGCTTCCGCATTGGTGTAGACTTTTTTCCCATTTTCATCTACTTCGGAAGCAACATCACAGTATGTAGTTTTACTAATACTGTTCATGATTTTTTTTGCTTCTGCTATAACGCCTGTTTGTTCAAGGACTTTCAACTCTGCCTCTTGTATTTTCTGAGGGGCTTCCGTTACTTGGTTTATTACCAGTTGCATGCTAACCCCTCCTCTCCATAACTTAACTTCTGGAAACTAAGGAAGGTATTAACCGGCCCTTTATTCCCTGTTACCAGGGAGGGAACAGCTTCTATAGTATCGTTCTTTTGCAAAAGAATTTTTGCTTGG
>JAAYKT010000496.1 GCA_012522255.1 Clostridiales bacterium | reverse complement strand
TTAAGAGTAACATTTATTTGGTTAGCCCGACAAGGTGTCCGGATGTTGCCGATATGCTGTCCGGATAATTCCGATATGCTGTCCGAATACTTCCGGAATCAGTGTCCGGATGTTGCCGAAATATCCAAAAGCTTTTTAATTTATTTTCATTGAAAATTACTTTATTGGGCTGTGAATCAGTAATCGCAATTAAATAAGCATTTTGCCTATCCAAAAATCTGTTTTTAATAATACCCAAATACTCACCGTTCTTGTCATATACATGCAGCATAATAATATCAAATCCTTTGTTTTAATAATTATAACATATACTGTCTTAGGTTATTGCCCAAGCTTTCTTAGTTCGTTAACAATAAAATGATATTCTTTATCCAACTCAACTATATCATCTGCTTTAGATGGCATGGATAGCCTGCCCACAACCTCTGTAAGCCGGTTTTTCAGCACCAATACCTGCTTTGATTTTAAGTCATCCGATTCTTTGTTAATACTATATAAGTATTCACTATAAGTTCCTTTGAAATTTACAATTTTCAAATCATCTATCAAAAGAATATTGTCGGCTATTGCTTTTATAAACTTCCTATCATGGGAAGAAAATAATAGCGTCCCATCATACTCGCTAAGCGTTTCCTCAAATATTTCCAAGGCATTAATGTCCATATAATTCGTAGGTTCATCTAATATGAGTAAGTTAATATCTTCCATCAACATTTTTGCAAAGGATACTTTGACTTTTTCTCCGCTACTTAAAACACTTGTTTTTTTATAAATATTTTTTCCTCTGATTAATAATCTCGCAAGCAGTAATCTTGCATAGTTTTCGTTGTAAATACTATTTTCCATAACATTTTCTATAACTGTCAGATGCTCTTTCAATATGCTTAGGTCTTGGCTAAAATAGCCTATTCTTGCGTCCTTTGCAATACTTATAAATTCACTTTTCCCAATAATCATTTTTATCAGGGTTGTTTTTCCGCAACCATTCGGACCGATTAAGGCGGTTTTTGAACCATTAGGTATTTTAAAATCAGCATTTTTGAATATAGCCTTATTACCTAATGTTCTATTAATGTCATTTCCCTTTATTATTATTTTGTTATATAGTTTATCGGAGCCCATTATATTTAATCTAATCTCCGGTTGTTCCTTTAGACTCTCTTTTATCTCTAAATGTTCAATTCTTTTTTCTATATTCTTTATTGTCCTTTCAAATCCGGCTTTTGCTTTTTGGCCTCCCATCTTATGCAACCTTGCCTCTGAATTTCCCATTCTCTTTGGAGGCTTATTTATGCCCTTAACCTTTTGTTTTGTTTTTTTAATAACCTCTTCAAGCCTTTTTCTTTCTTTTGTATAATCTTCATATTCAGATTTAATTCTCATATTTTCTTTACTTTTTTGTTCTTTATAATCGCTATAATTTCCCTTGTAAATTTTTATTCTGCCTTCTTCTATTTCAAGAATCTTATTGCATAACCTATCCAAGAGAATTCTATCATGTGAAACTAAAACTAAGGCTCCACTGTATGATGATAGTTTATCCTCTACAAGCTTTATTCCATCAATATCTAAATTACTTGTAGGCTCATCAGCGAAAAATATCTCACTATTGTATTCAAACGCACCGGCTAATTTGAACCTTGTCTTTTCACCTCCGCTGAAATTTTCATCATATGTTGTTCTAATATTAAACTCAGAAGCTAATTCAGGACATATATTATTGTAAACCGGTGGGTCCAGTTGTGAAATGTATTTAGCCTTTCCATATATCCTTACCCATCCTTCATCCGGATCTAATTTTTTTCTTAAAATATTAAGCAGAGTAGTTTTCCCGGCTCCGTTTCTGCCTATCACGCCTATGCGATCTTCTGAATATAATTTTAATTGCTCAATCTCAATTATCTGCCTCTCACCAAAAGATTTCTTTATATTATTGCATTCAATCAATAACATAAAAATCCTCCCTTCAGTTGAGAGGATAGTATTAATAT
>JAAYKT010000057.1 GCA_012522255.1 Clostridiales bacterium | reverse complement strand
TTTTTAATATGTCAACCATCTTCTTGGCATTTTCAACGGCGTCAGTGAAAACCACCTCAGACATGGGGGCATTGGAGGCAGAGTCTTTACCCATTACGGCAAATATACCGATTTTTACATCGTTACGTTTTATTATTGTATATTCTTTGACACCATAAGAATCCATGGATTCTTTTAAATATTTCAAAGAGGGGGACAGGTTGCCATTATCATCAGTGGGAAAAGAAACATTGGAAGAAATAATTTGGGGCAGGTTTTGCCCGCTGTCTTTAGCTGCCTTTAAACTATCAGCCAACCCTTCTGCCCTCATATCAAACTCATGATTTCCGAAAGTGGTGGCTTCATAACCCATCTTGCCCATTATTTTTAGTTGAGGTGCTTCTTTTGTAAATATAGTTTGAAATAATGTCCCCATAGAAAAATCCCCGGCATCAATCAGTAAAAGCTCCGGGTCCTTTTCCCGTTCGGCTTCAATAGCGCTGCTTAGGCGTGAAAAACCCCCAAGGCTCACTATCCTATTCCCATTAGTTACATCCGTGGGATAAAAGTGGTCATGCATATCATGTGTGAAAAGGATAGTTATTGAATGGTCGGGTTCGGCCATATATATACCAGAAAGGCTGACGGTAAAGATGATAGTTAGAATTAACAGTAAAGGTATTGCCCTGTATGCATATTTTCTCATAATTTCCCCCCACAAAAAAAAATATTAAAAAAATTACCACGCCCGAATGAATAATATGATCACTTCAACTGCCTTTATAATAGCATTGATTACATAGCATTTATAGATATCTGAGTAAAAATATATATGCTGCGATAACCTGTAACATTGCTGATTCAGTGTTATAAAAATTCAAGACATTGTTAAAAACAAGAAAATATCATGGCTGCTATCATGCATATCTTATATAATATATTTAGTATTAAGCAGGGAGGCAATGATACATATGAAAAACCGTAAAACTTTAACCCTTACCCTTATAATTGCGCTTATATTTATATTGTTTCAAACAGTTTTCGCAGATAGCACCTATAAGGCACGAGCACTGAACAACCTGGGGTTATTTCAAGGGGGAGACAGCGGCTATGAGCTGGATAGGGCCCCTACCAGAGCTGAGGCAGCAGTTATGCTTGTTCGTTTGCTGGGCAAGGAAGACCAAGCTATAAAGGAAAATCAAACACATCCCTTTAAGGATGTGCCACAATGGGCATCTCCTTATGTAACTTATATGTATAATAATAACCTTACACAGGGCATATCAAAGACAGAATTCGGATCAAATGACATGGTGGATGCAAGACAATATGTAACATTTTTATTAAGGGCGTTGGGATACTCTGATAAAAACAATAAGGATTTCAGTTATGAATATTCCCTTGACTTTGCATGGGATATGGGCGTATTGACAGGGCAGGAATATGATATGCTAAAAGCAAAAGATTTTCTAAGGGATGATGTTGTATGGCTGTCATTTAGTGCACTATCATGTGTGCTAAACAACAATACAAAGAGGCTGGCAAATAAACTAATCGAGGAGGGAGTCTTCACAAAGGAGATAGCAGAAAACAACGGAGTCAATACACTGGATAATTTTTATGTAATTGAAGATTATGGTCCAATTAACGGCATTCCATTTTTTAATGACATAGAATTGGGGATAGACCCCAATCACGGTGGAAAATACACGGCAATCGGAAAGCATTTAAGATTTAAAATAAATAGGGGTTCACTGCCCTCATCTATGAGGAATTATGTTAAGGTGGCACGAACAGAGATTTACGGAACAATAGATACAGAAACAATCAGCAATGCAATTTCCAAGGAACAAAAATCACCTTTTGGATTTTCAGATGAATCAAGTTATGAACATGACAAGGATGGCAATGTGCTTATATACGGTTCTCGTGGTAATGTGCTGTTATTCATTATTGCGGATCAATCAAGTAAGCCCATAGGATACACAGTGGTAAAATTTCTGGGTTTTAAAGAAGTAGAGGAATATCAGGATGTGACCTATCGATACGAAAAAATTAATGCAGGTGACATTGACGGTGTGAAATATTTTGGAGATTTTCAGATATTAAAAAACGGTTCTATTATGCAAATCAGAGTAAATCAAAAAAATTTGCCTGATAACCTAAAGGATTTTAAGGTTACCCGTTTGCAGAGCTATGGTAATGTAAATGATATCAATGAACGGTTAAAGGAAGGTGGCATAAAAGACGATATTGCCGAACCCATAACCGGTGACTATAATGATTATTCCTTTGAAAATAATTTGACGGGCAGCTCTTTTATCATGGATCAGGCCTCGCTATTCAAAATAGGTGATAAAGATGGCAATGCCTTGGGGTATTGTATTTTGAAGGAGTTAATAAAATCCAAAATAGTCCGTTAACTCTTAGTGATATGTTTCTTTACAAAGGGCATAGGAAAAGGAATTTGGAAGTGATAGAAATAGTTAATACAGCAGTAATTAAGAAAAATCAGGAATATATAATAGAAGCAATAGATCTTACCCACGATGGGTTGGGAGTTGGTAAAATTGGAGGTTTCACGGTTTTTGTGAAAGGTGCAATACCTGATGAAACAGCCAAAGCAAGAATAACTAAGGTTTTGAAAAATTATTCCTATGGAAGGCTTTTGGAAATTATAAAACCATCTATTTATAGAATTGAACCTGTATGTCCTGTGTTTGACAAGTGTGGCGGCTGTCAATTGCAGCATATAAGTTATGAAGGACAACTTGATTTTAAAACCAAAATTGTGAAGGACGCTTTAGAAAGGATAGGCGGCTTCACAGATGTAAAAATTAATGAAGCCATGGGAATGAATATGCCTTGGAATTATAGGAACAAGGCTCAATACCCTGTGGGCATGAAAAACGGTGTGTTAAGCATAGGTTTTTACACAGAAAGAAGCCATGAAATTGTTAATGTAGAAAACTGCCTCATACAAGGAAAGGAAAACGATAGAATTATAAAAATAATCAGAGAATTTATCAAAAACCACAACATAAGCATCTACGATGAGGCTACCGGTGAAGGTTTAATAAGGCATATCATGATTAGAACCGGATTTAAAACAGGTGAAATAATGATATGTGTAGTTATTAACGGGGATGATATGCCTTATATCAAAGAATTGGCAGAGACCTTAAGAACCAAAGTTGAAGGACTGAGATCCTTTATCCTAAATACTAACAAGAAAAAAACCAATGTGGTATTGGGTATGGAAAATAAAATTATCTACGGTGATGGATTTATCTGTGATCATATAGGCAAGTTCAAATTCAAAATATCTCCTCAGTCTTTTTTTCAGATAAATCCGGTTATGACTGAGCTGCTTTATGAAAAGGCATTGGAATATGCCGGACTCGGCGGCGGCGAAACAGTTATAGATGCCTACTGCGGGATAGGAACAATATCCTTATTCTTAAGTCAAAAGGCTAAAAAAGTTTATGGCATCGAGATTGTCAAGCAGGCCGTTTTGGATGCCAAAGAAAATGCCGGATTAAATAATGTAGGAAACGTGGAATTTCTACATGGAGAGTCAGAGACAGTTATACCGAAGTTATACGAGGAAGGTATCAAAGCGGATGTGATAGTGGTGGATCCGCCACGAAAAGGCTGCGATGAAAAACTGCTTGAAACAATAGCTGAAATGTCACCGGAAAGGGTGGTCTATATTTCCTGCAACCCTGCAACATTGGCAAGGGACTTAAAGTATCTATCGGAGTGGGGATATGAAGTGAAGGAAGTGCAGCCAGTGGATATGTTCCCTTGGACGGTGCACGTGGAGACTGTCTGTCTGCTTACCCGTATATCTAGTATGTAAAATTTGTTCCGAACCCATATGTTGTGGTTCAACATTGCTACGGTCTCGACCCCGCCCGAGACGGTGATACTGATGTGGGAGAACTGCTGACTTATAAACCTCTGAAAGTGGCTTAAAATCAGGCTTTCAGGGGGGGATAGGTTTTGCTAAATTGTTTTAATACATTTATCA
>JAAYKT010000495.1 GCA_012522255.1 Clostridiales bacterium | reverse complement strand
CTGCTATAGAAATCTTAGACATATTACTATAGAAAATGTGTGTAGGATTTCGGCAATAATAGGCAAGGAAGCTTTGATGGATTTTGAAAAAAGTATTGATGATAAAGCTGTTACCAACGGTCAAAGAATATTTAATAAATATGGAATAAAGGGAGTAAGAGGCGAAGTAACTTCAGGTTTTTCATCGGTCAGAAAGTATGCGCTTCCGATAATGAAAGAATTATTTAACGATAATAAATATAAAAAGAATGATATTTATATTCAAGTTTTGTTAAACTTGATGTGCAATGTAGTGGACACCAATGTAATAGCCAGAAGTGGATTGGAAGCAGTGAAATTCGTACAGTGCACAGCTGCAGAAGCGCTTCGACTTGGCGGCGCATTAACACTTGAGGGAAGGAAAAAAATATTGGAACTTGATAATGAATACACTCGTCTTAATATCAGTCCGGGGGGCTGTGCAGACCTACTTTCTGTGTCGATTTTTTTATATAACCTAGAAAAGCCAGGATATGAAGGAGAGGATGGTATATGAGATATACTCTGGAGGAAATACTAGATGCAAGAGAGAAAAGATGGGGTATTAGACAAAAACTTGCTTATAGTCTAAATGAAGGCTGCCTGATTTCCGTGACTCTCTGTGTGCCTCTACCTTTCCGTATTAAAAGTGAATACAAAGTGTTGTTTAAAATACTATGCGATAGGCTTAAGGATGTTTTTGACAGCAGAAGAATATCTATAAGATTTGAAAGAGCTATATATGGTGCAGACGGTCCAGCAATATTTTTTTCTGCATTATGTTCTCCAGAGGTTGTAAAACGGCTCTGCGTTTTGGCTGAGGAAAGTATACCCGGGGCTAGACTATTGGATGTTGATGTAACCAGCAATAAAGGCGAAGTCATGGGAAGAGAACAGCTAGGGCTGCCACCAAGAAAATGCTTTATTTGTTCAAATCCAGCACATATGTGCTCTTCTAAGAGATTTCACACTTCGAAAGAAATAGACATGGCAATTAAAAGACTTTATAAAGAAGCAACGAGAGAATTATGAATATTTCGTCTGGGATTGCAGCGAGTTTATAACAAAGAAATTTTAGAATAACTGCTTTACTATGGTCAGGAATTCCCTGGTTGCTTTAGTGATATAGCAATTCTTTTGATAGGCAACTACCACACCAAATTGATAGTTGTACTCGTCCTCTAAATAATAACATCTCAGATCAGGGCTAGCTTGTATATAATCAAGGTATGCATCAGGTATTATGGCAAGTCCTGCACCGGTGCTTGCCATTCGTTTTATCGTTTCAAGATTGCGACTGGTAAAGACTATTTCAGGATTTATGTTGGCCTT
Source organism: Clostridiales bacterium (assembly GCA_012522255.1). Lineage (GTDB taxonomy): Bacteria > Bacillota > Clostridia > Lutisporales > Lutisporaceae > JAAYKT01. The sequence continues at coordinate 1,091 of JAAYKT010000495.1, read as the reverse complement.
TTTTAAAATGATTTCATTGATTAACCTTGTACGCTGGCCGGGCTGGCCCAGTAAAAAAGGTTCTCCATCAACAAGTTTTATATCAATGTGAGGAAACCGAAAACCGTCTTTTTGATAACCATGATTATTTAAGGGGTTATCTTTATTCATCAATAGAATCATACGGCTTAGGAAAAGTATTTCATATTCTATGGATGGATTTTCAATAGGGAGGGGTAGTATGGCTATATCTACCTTACCTGACACGATTAATTCTTCAAGGTCTCTTGAAGTACCTTCCAAAAGCTTTATAGTAATTCCCGGATAGCGTTTTTTGAAGACTGGGCCAAAAATTGGGAACATATGGGACCCTAGGTAATAAGTTATTCCTAAAATAATACTTCCGCTTTCCGTTTGAGAGATATCATACATTTCGTTTTTCATGTCACGGTAAGTTTTCAAGATTTTAGAACCGTATTTGACAAACTGATCCCCTGCATAGGTTAATTGAAGCCTGTTGCCTACTCGTTTAAAAAGCTTGCACCCCAACTGCTGTTCGATTTTCTTTAGTGACTGGCTCAATGAAGACTGTGCCATAAACAGTTTTTTTGCAGCTCTTGTAATATTACCTTCCTCAACGATAGTTAATATGTATTGGATTTCTCTTATATGCACTCTAAAACCCCCTGGGCATATAGGTATAACCGATGGATATTATCCAGATTATCTATTAGACAAATACCTAATATAATTATATACTTGTGTCGAGCAGGTTTCAATACATGTAAAGAAAATATGTATAGTTTTACTAATGAAAGATTACTTATCCAGTATTGTGAAAGTTGCATTAATCTTCATATAAAACCATGGGTGATTTTTCATGAATTTACTCATAGACCAGCTAATTAAAGTCAAGGGTTTTTGAAGAAAAAGATTTATAAAAGTTGAGAAATCTCTAGCACAAAAAAGGGTATCACAACAAGACCACCTAAGCGAGGTAGACATAATATAGCCGGTCAAAAACAGCAATTTGTTCTTTGAAAACTAAACATCAAGCAACAAGTATTACTATGCCGCTTTACGCTTTGCTGCAAGCATCTGAGCGTGTTCTT
>JAAYKT010000494.1 GCA_012522255.1 Clostridiales bacterium | reverse complement strand
TTAATTGGTAAAAAGGTGGCTCTTCCCAAGTTATTTTTCTTCAGGTACTCAATCAATCTTTTTGCATCATCTTCAAAGTCAGTCACTATATTTTGTACTGCCGGCCCAAGTGCTGCCTCTATTGCAACTGTATAGTCCTTTGGCACTATGATAAGCTCACCTATAACCCCCCTGTATCCATTGATAAGGTTTTTTATTTTGTTTTGTTTTGTCAGTATGTTTTTTATAGTTTTATTATATCCTTCATATTCCCTTGACATTTCCTCCATAAGTTTTAGCCTTGAAATTATATTTTCTTTATTAAGTCCTATTTTTGTTAAATGTTTTTCTCTTTCATTTATTTGTGCATCTTTCATTTCTTTTTCATGAGTTAACAAAAGCTTTTCTTCTTTATTTATATTTAATTTTTCCGATATTTCTTTTAGCTCATTTTCTGCCTGAATTTTGTTATTCACTTTTTCAGCATATTGCTTGTTGAATAATTCACTTTCGTTTATTAATGCATTTAATCTAATATTCATATTTTTAATTATTTCGTTATTGACACTTATACTGTTTTGCATATCCGACTGTTTTTTTAGGAAATCTATATGTTTTTGCTTCATCTCTTCAATATTGTTTTCCATTTTGTTTACCAATGAATATTTTTCATTATACTCAGATTCCATACTGTTTATAGATTCACCTGTTTTACTCACTTCATTTTTAAGCAAATCAAGATCTGTTTTATAGCTATTTATTTCAATTAATATTTTATCTTTTTCAAAAATGGCATTTTTATTATCATTAAGCAGATTTTCAAGTAAAGAATTTATGTATAATCCTCGTTCCCTACAAAAGTTGATTTCACTTTCATTTTTATCTTTTAAGTTTAAAAGTTCATATACCTTTTGATTAAGATTATTGCATTTCATTTCAAAATTCTTTGCTTCAATCTTGCTGTTTACAAGTTCCTTCTCAAAGCCGGTAAGCAAATCTTCTTTATTCTTTATAAAATTATCTAAAGAATCCATTTCGTCAGATAAGTTTCCCAATTTAGTATTACTTTTATTGATATTGAAGACTATTAAATTAACTTCTAGCATTTTTAGTTCATGCAAATACTTTTGATATTTTTTTGTTATCTCTGCCTGTTCAGTAAGAGGTTCCAGCTGGTTTTTTATTTCCTTCAAAATATCTTGTATTCTGATAATATTATTCTGTGTGCTTTCCATTTTTTTCTCTGCTTCAAGTTTTCTGTATTTATATTTTGATATACCGGCAGCCTCTTCAAATATAGCCCTTCTGTCATCTGATTTATTGCTCAATATTTCATCGATTTTACCTTGTCCAATAATTGAGTATCCGTCTTTACCTACACCTGTGTCCAAAAACAATTCCGTTATATCCTTTAACCTGCATTGGGTTTTATTTATGTAATACTCGCTTTCACCTGAACGATACATTCTTCTTGTGATACTTATATCATTGTAATCCAGATCAATACCCTTATCTGCATTATCGATTATAAGTGTTACTTCAGCAAATCCTGCCGCCTTCATTTTTTCACTGCCGGAGAATATCACATCCTCCATTTTATTTCCTCTTAAAGTTTTTACGCTTTGTTCTCCTATTACCCATCTGATAGCATCGGCAATATTACTTTTTCCGCTGCCATTAGGACCCACAATGGCATTAATACCTGATGTAAAACTTAATTCAATTTTTCCTATAAAAGACTTAAAGCCGTTTATTTCAAGTTGCTTCAAATACATTTATTAATCCTTCCTATCTTAAAACTTAACCTTCATTTAGATTTTATCATATTATATGTTTAATCTATAATACTCACTTTTCGAAATGCCTTTAGTGAGGTCAGCCGTTTTAACAAGAACCGTACCTTTATTTATATTGGATGTGCAAAAAATGAAATTTGTGTCAGGATATTTATCGTTAAAAAACTTTATATTTGTTTTTTTCTGGCCGATAACATTTGAGTAATCGAAAGTATTAAAACAAACTGTAACATCCTTTATAGATTCCATATTAAGAAAACTTAAAACAGTATCAATCATATCCTTAAAAATCTCTGATTCAACCAATTGTCTAAATGACGGATGATATGGACCTGCCACTACACTTTTGCCCATTTGCATTTCTTCAGTAGGCTGCAGCCCTATTCGTATTACATTAATTGAATTGCTTTCCAGTATAATCAGCATTTCCTTGCAAATATCAACTGCTTCTTTTATTTCAAAAGGTTTGTAGTCACCATTATTGTACATCTGTTCCATATAAGTGTCTTTAATAACAAGGGATGGATAGATTCTGGAAAAATCGGGCTTTTGTCTCACGACTTTTCTTGCGGTATCCAAACACTTTTCCTTACTGTCACCGGGCAGACCTACCATTAATTGTACACCGACAATAAACCCTTCTTCTTTTAGTAATTCTATGGCTTTTTCAGTGTCTGATATCAAATGACCTCTTCCACTTTTTAACAGAACATCTTCATCCATTGTCTGTACACCGAGTTCCACAATGGTTACACCATGTCTTTTTAAATTTGATACAATTTCTTTATTAATAAAATCAGGCCTCGTTGACAATCTTATGGCATTTATATCTCCGTTCATTAAATATTTATTTGCTATTTTTAAATATTTGTTTTGCTCTTCCATAGGGATAGCGGTGAAACTACCTCCAAAAAAAGCAACTTCTATATTTGCATCTCTTTTTTTTATTGTTTTGATATACTCACCAATCATTTTATCTATATCATTAGTCGTAAGGTCTTTCGCTTGTCCGGTAATTCGCTTTTGATTACAAAAAATACAATTATAGGGGCAACCTTTATGAGGTACGAATATTGGAACAATGTAGTTACTTTTACTCATCTAATAACCTCATTTTTTCTATTGCATTCTGTGCTGCAGATTGTTGTGCATCTTTTTTGCTATGCCCTTTTCCCGTTCCGACTACTTTTTTATCCAATAGCAATGCCATAGAAAAATTCTTTAAATGATCCGGGCCCGTTTCCGATGTCAGCAAATATTTTATAGGCCCTAAGTTATTTTTCTGCACATATTCCTGAAAAAATGACTTATAATCATTAAATATTTTATTTCCCATGGATGATACAATAATATCATTCATAAAGTTAAGTATGAATTTTTTCGTCTTGGCAAACCCACCGTCTAAATAAATGGCAGCAATCAGAGCTTCAAATGTATCTGCAAGAATGGAAGTGCGTTTCCTTCCACCGGTATTTTCTTCACCTTTACTCATATGTATGTAATATCCCAAATCAATCTCAGTTGCAGCCAAGGATAAGGACTGCTCACACACAATGTTTGCCCTGGCTCTGGTCAAGCGCCCTTCTGTCATATCGGTTATACTGTTATATAAGTGCAAGGAAATAATCATACTTAGAATTGAATCCCCTAAAAACTCCATTCTTTCATTATGTTTGAAGTTTAAATCTTGTCCATTGCCATAGGAACTATGGGTCAAGGCAATATTCAAAAGTTCCTTATCTTTAAAACAATAATCAATTACCTTTTCAAGGTCTTGTAAGTCTTTTTTTCTTTTTTCATTCATTTATTGACCCTTCCCTTGTAACTAAACGATTTTCTATCATTAAGTATATCAACTAACAATATTTTTTCAATACTAAAGATACGTTATACCCGCCAAACCCAAATGAACCTGACATTACATACTCTACGTTGAATTTTCTATGCGTGTTGCACGTATGAATCATTCAAGAACAAACCTGCTGCATCTACAGATGACTTATAAACTACAGAAACAAATAGACTGAATGCTTTTTCATTAAATGCCATAAAAATATACTCTGCTGCTATATTTGAAGTTGTCATAGGTAAGTTTTTATTTCAATTTTATAAGGAGTATCAGTAATACGAAATAAAAAAAATCCGTTTTCCGGGACCCTTGTATTTATAAAATTTTTTGTCAGTCTTAATTTAAAAGAGGCTCTAAAGCCTCTTTTTTTTAACCATGTATTTTCGATGTATCAAATAGATAAAGTTTAATAAATTAACTGTTTTTTATGTAATCTACCACATCACTGACAGTAACTAACTTTTCAGCTTCCTCATCAGGTATTTCTATATCAAATTCTTCTTCCAAAGCCATAAGAAGCTCAACAATATCCAGTGAATCGGCTCCTAAATCCTCTATGAAGGAAGATTCCATTGTTACTTCTTCAGCATCAATTCCTAATTGTTCAGAAATCTTTTCTTGTATCTTTTCAAAAATCACAAGCCACACCTCCCCTCTGAGATTATATTATGATAATATTACATTACCATTCCCCCGTCAATATTAATTACTTGCCCGATATAAGTCTGAATGCTTTCAAGCTTAAAAATAGCGCTGCATTAACAATATCTCAAGATTTTCTACGTTTTTTAACGAAATTGTCACTAATATTTATTCCTTGTTGATTTGGAGGAACGGCAGTCGAAACAAAACCTTTCTCTTTATTATTAGAATATCCTTTGTCAAACCCGCATTATTTACTAATATATCTATGCTGTCAAATTCTTTTAATACTTTTACAAATAAATTTTCTGCCTTACGGTCATCCTATACATCTGCATTTAGGTTAAACAATTTCCGCCCTTTCGATTTCGGCTCTTATCAAATCAATACACTTATTATCATATAAGAGTTTTGCTTGCCTTATTGCATTTTTTATCGCTTTTTTATCTGAACTTCCATGGGCTTTGATCATAATTCCGTTTATACCTAAAAAAGGCGCGCCGCCATATTCTTTGTAATCAAAACGCTTTTTCAAACCTATCAAGCTGTTTTTTATTAACATGGCTCCAATCTTCGAAACCGTAGTTTTTGTAATTTCTTCTTTTATCATACTCATTATTCCGGAGGCCAGCCCTTCTGTGTTTTTTAGAACCACATTACCTACAAAACCATCACATACACATACGTCACATACACCATATATCATATCTCTTGCTTCTATGTTGCCTATAAAATTTATATTGCTGTTTTTTAACAGTTCATGGCTTTGTTTTGTCAGCTCATTGCCTTTGCCTTCTTCTGTTCCATTACTCAACAAACCGACCTTTGGAGAAATAATGCCTAACACTTTTTCCATATATATTGACCCCATTATTGCAAACTGTAAAATGTTTTTTGGTTTGCAATCTACATTGGCACCGGCATCTATTAGCATATATCCGCCTTTCATGGAAGGCAAAACAGGTGAAAGTGCAGGCCTGTCTATGCCTTTTATTCTACCTACTCTCAGCAAAGAACCTGCTAAAAAGGCTCCTGTGCTTCCTGCAGAAAGAAATGCATCACAAGTATTATCTTTTACTAAACTCAAGCCTAAAACCATAGAGGAGTCTTTCTTCTGTTTTATTGCTTTTACCGGGTTATCACTGTTTTCAATAATCTCATTAGCTTCTACTATATGTAGCTTCGAATATTCTTCAAGATTTCCCAATAGGTCAATAATCTCTTTTTTTAAACCTATTAAATAGACTTCTACCCCATATTCAGAGATAGCCTCCAAACTGCCTTCAATTATGGCCTTTGGTGCGTTATCTCCTCCCATTGCATCTATTGCGATCTTCATAACTTACCCTCCTTGCCGACAAAAGGCATCGATATAAATTTACCCCAGAAGACTTAAAGCCTATACTTCTTATAAGCACCAAAAAATATTTGTTTGCCTGACTTTAAATTTCTGCAACAATAATATCCCTTTTGCCTTGCTTATTATTAAACAACTGCATTACATAAGCACCTTCTGTTAGTGTTATATATGATATTTAGTATTAATTATTAATATACAATTTTTACACACTTTGTCAACAGATTAAAAATAACAGCTTTTAAGCTGTTATTTTTAATCTTCGACCTTGATAACCGTTCTATTTTTGTAATACCCACAAGATTGACATACCCTATGGGGTAATTTGGGTTCATGGCACTTCGGGCATTCAACAAGTCCCGGTAATGTTAATTTCCAATTAGCTCTTCTTTTATCTCTTCTTGACTTTGAGATTTTACCTTTAGGTAAAGCCATTTAAGCACCTCCTTATTCCTTTTCAAGCAAACTTTTTAAGATTTCCAGGCGCGGATCAACTTCGTCTATAACACAATCACATTGCCCCAAATTTTTATTTGTGCCGCATATAGGGCAAAGCCCATTGCAATCCGTATTGCATAGTGGTTTCATGGATATTTGACTTAGAACTTCATCAATTACTATTTCATCAATTACTATTGAATCTCCATAAATGGGAATTGAATCATTATCAGCATCCTTATTATCCTTTCCAAAGGTAAAGTTTGCCATAATGTCTATGGATTCTTCAAAAGCTGTCAAACATCTTGAACAAATTCTTTGTATGGAAGTTTTGATGCCCATCTGTAAACTTATTTTTTCTTCATATCTGATAATATACCCGGATACCTGAAGAGGTTTCAGTATTCTAAGTTCCTCACCATTAAACTCAAACCTATCTTCTTTAGGAAATTCATCAAATTCGAAAAATTTTTTTACACCTTCATTTGCAAAAACTTCAGCCAGACTTATTTCCATATTACCACCTTCAATAATTAACGAATTTTATTATACAAATCAAAGTGTGCTTTGTCAAGAATATAACTTCAACCTTTATTTAATTAATGCCTCTGTGTCCTTTGCTATCATAAGTTCTTCATTTGTCGGTATAAGAAGTATTTTCGCCTTTGAATCATCAGTGGATATAATGGCCTCTTCTCCTCTAATATTATTCTTATCTTCATCAATTACTAAACCTAAGAATTCAAGACCATTGCATATGCTTGCTCTCATACTTGATGAGTTTTCTCCAAGCCCTGCCGTGAACACTACAGCGTCGACTCCTCCCATTACTGCAGCATAAGCCCCTATATACTTTCTAACATTATGAGCAAAAACCTCCAATGCCAATGATGCTCTTTTATTTCCTTCCTTAGAAGCGGTCTCTATATCCCTAAAATCGCTGCTTATTCCGGAAATGCCCAACACTCCGGATTTTTTATTCAAAATATTATTTAATCCGTCGATATCAATTTTTTCATTTTCCATTAAAAATCCACAAATAGCCGGATCTATATCACCGCATCTGGTACCCATTACTAAACCTTCCAAAGGTGTGAAGCCCATGCTCGTATCAATAGATTTCCCATCCTTAACGGCCGTAATGCTTGCACCATTGCCTAAATGGCACGTAACTATTTTTAGTTCTTTTAAATCTTTCCCTAAAATTGATGCAGCTCTCTCTGCTACATACTTATGAGATGTTCCGTGGAAACCGTATCTTCTGACACCATACTCAGTGTAATATTCATAAGGTAAAGCATAAATATATGCATAAGGCAGCATGGATTGATGGAATGCAGTATCAAATACACCAACCATCTGCACATTCGGCATCAATTCTTTACATGCTTCGATTCCTAAAATATTTGGAGGATTATGTAAGGGTGCCAAATCAATACATTCTTTTAATGCATTCATAACCTCATCATTAATCACCACGGAATACGCAAACTTTTCTCCTGCATGAACCACCCTATGGCCTACGGCACTGATTTCATCCATGCTTTTTATGACACCATAATTCTTGTCAACAAGCGCATCAATTACATTTTTTAGTGCTTCTTTATGGGTTGGCATATCTTCTTCAATAACAACCTTTTCACCGTTATTTGGCTGATGAGTCAGCACGGAACCTGCGATGCCTATCCTCTCCACTAATCCTTTGGCTATAACCTTTTCCTTTTCCATATCTATTAACTGATACTTTAAGGACGAACTGCCACAGTTTACAACAAAAATTCTCATTTTTTACCTCCTCCTAAAGTGACAAATGTTATTATAAAATAATTATAATACTGTTACTTTGTAACACCTTAAAC
>JAAYKT010000493.1 GCA_012522255.1 Clostridiales bacterium | reverse complement strand
GGCTTGCCTGATCCTTTTATCAAGAATAAGGGGGTTGCCTTTAGATTTTCCATCAGATCTGCAGTTAAATGCTATCTCTGTAAAACCGTTTTCACTAAAATCATAAATACTGATGTTTTTATCATCTTCTATAGTTTTCACCTGAGCCTTATAAAGGCCCAAAGCCGCATCGATTTCCCCTAATTTTATGGATTGCGCCATGGTGTCTCTGTTTGCATAAACAACATATATTAATTTGTTTATTTTAGGTGAGCCTTTGAAATAATCCTTGTTGGCTACAAAACTGACGTATTCATTCTTTTTCCATTCTTTCAGGATAAAAGGACCTGTGCCTACGGGGTTATCATTGTCAAAGACTTCGTATTCGTCCTCGGATATATCTTTCCAAATATGCTCGGGGATAATGGGAGTGATGTTTTGAAGCATATTTGCCTTGGGCAACGCTGTTTTTAATACCACAGTATAATCATCCGGCGCCTCAATTTCTTCAATATCCTCTACGATACCGGTGTACATACCCAAGCCGCTGTCTCTAAAAAGTTCAAAGGTAAATTTTACGTCTTTTGAAGTAAAATTTTCCCCGTCAGTCCATTTAACATCATCTCTGAGATAAAAAGTCCATGTCAAATTATCATCGCTTACATCCCAGTTCTTTGCCAAGGACGGAGTGGCATTCATATTCTCGTCAAAAGTTATCAAGGAATCATAAATAAGCATAAAAATTTCATAGGAGAACCTCTCATAGGAAATTAGCGGGCTCAAACTGTCCGGCTCTTCCGCCACGCCTATTTTTAACAAGCCTGCATCCGAAGATTCTGCACTGATGACTGATGAACAGCTGATAAATATAAGAACAATACTGATAAGAACCGACATAACCCTTTTCATTTTTATTACCCCCTAAAATTTATATAGTGCCCCTTTCCAATATTTCGAATATCCCTTCTTTCGCATCTAAAAATCCTAATACTCCCAATGGAATTGTAGCCAAATCTTTTGTATGGCCGATGGGTAATCCGTATAGAACAGGTAAATTCAGAGGGCGGAGTAAATCAAATATGACGTCCTCCAAACTGCATTGATTGGGAAATCCCGCATCAAGCTTAAAAGGTTCGCAATTTTGGCAATCTCCGATAACAATACCTGCAGCTTCCTGGAGCTTGCCGGAATTAAGTAAATGTGTAAGCATATGATCCATAATCCAGGGTTCGGTATCCAACTCCTCAATAAAAACTATTTTGTCCTTGGTCTCTATTTCATAAGGGGTGCCTAATGTTGAACACAATAGAGTTAGGTTCCCTCCTATTACGGTAGCTTCGGTTTTGCCCCCATTTACCGTAACCAGGTATTTATTTCTACCGGAAACTTCTATTTTACCTATAGGTTCCTCATCCTCCAATGCCCTAAAAAGATGTTCCCTTCTATATCCTGTCATCTCATCAGAACCTGCACTTAGGGCACAGGGGCCATGAAATGTAACCAAGTGTGATAATTTGTTAATAGCTATATGTAAAGATGTTATATCGCTATAACCTATAAAAATTTTAGGATTGTCACGGATGACATCAAAGTCTAAATATTTTAAAATACGGGCAGAGCCATAACCGCCTTGACTGCAAAATATGGCATCAATATTATCATCTTTAAAAAAATCCAAAAGGTCCCCGGCCCTTTCTTCATCCGATCCGGCAAGATAAAACCTTTTCTTGTAGGCGTGCTCTCCTACTTTTACCTTGTAGCCCCAATTTTCTATCTCTTCTATACTCCGCCATAATTCACTTCTTTTCCAGACACCGCTGGAGGGAGAAATAATTCCTATGGTTTGGCCCTTTTTTAATCTTTTTGGTTTTATCATATTTTTACTCCTCGTATAATATGTTTTGAGTAGTTTATTTACCTAATTTCCAGAAGCAAAACTACCCATAATACAACTGGAAATTATCTATAAGGTTATACATAACGAAACCTATATCATCGCTTACTACGT
>JAAYKT010000492.1 GCA_012522255.1 Clostridiales bacterium | reverse complement strand
GGATAGCTTTTTCTGGCTGGATCATATCGGGCCTATAAGAACGTAAGCTATGCCTTTGCCGCACGCTATCAAAATAATCTATACTAGCACCTCACTTTAATCACTTAGGGGAAAGAAGGTGTTGCCCCCTGCATCGGAACCGATGACTTTAAAACCATTGGAATACTGAATTAATAAACCATACTTATCAAGTCTTACCTAGGCTTATCAGGGTTTCTTCCTTTACCAATCTGTAAACTAAAGCTCCTTAACTTAACAATTTAATACACATGTATATTTAATCCATAAAAGTGGATTCTAATTGACCTAGACAATGTAGCATAGGGCTACAACAATTGTGTGAAGTGTAACATGATCTATACACCTAAACACGCAAAATAATATATCGAAGAATAACACTTAATATTTGGAATAAGATTTGCATTATTATGATTTGAAAGGAAAACATGTCGTGAGTGAGACAATAATAGCATCAAATACCTCATCACTAAGTATTGATGGCAAAACAACATTGGATATTGTTGAAAGGTTCTTGTTGGAATTAGCAAAAACATTTGGAAAGACTCCCGCTATGGATACTTACGAAAGAACAGATGAGGTAAACCGCCTCAATGATTGAGAGATATAGAAGAAAGGAGGACGGAAAAAAGGGCATTGGTTAAATGACTAACAGGGAGGGACAATAATGACTGTATATAAGTTTGAAGATAAGATTCCTGAGATAAGTAGCACAGCATATGTACAACCAAGTGCTTCAATCATAGGAAATGTTAAAATTGGGGCCCAATGTTTTATAGGCCCTAGTGCGGTTATAAGGGCAGATTTCGGAAGAATTATTATTAACTCGGGTTGTGCAGTGGAGGATAACTGTGTTCTTCATTGTGAAGGTGATAGTTTAATAATAGAAGACGACGTCATTGTTGGGCAGAGTTCAATAGTGCATGGCCCATGTTTAATAAAAGGAAACGTTGTGATCGGCATGGGGTCTATAATCTCGACGGGGTGCGAAATTGGATCATACAGTTTTATTGGAGCAGGAAGCGTTTTACTGGAAGGCAAAAACATACCTGGAGGCAATCTAGTAGCAGGCTATCCAGCAGAATTTAAAAAGGAACTGGACGAAAAATTGCTAACCTATATTAAATTATCAACGGAAGGATACCGGTTACTGTCAGAGCGCTATTTAAAAGGGCTAAAAGTAATGATGCCTTAAGATGGACTGAATTATACATAACTATGATCTGAAAGTGATAGGATGTGGCGAATCTGAATAAACGTGGAGACAAGGCCGTTTTTGTAAATGCTTAAAAAAATAATATATAAATTTCAGCAACGGGTGTAGCAAAATAATACATCCGTTGCTGAAAATGAATTGTTTCCGTTACACTTTTTATTTTGAGTTCTAACCCTGAAACCTGATTTGTGAAACTTTTAATAAAACTGGCATTAAATTTGCATTTTAAAATATGTGCATGCAAAACCCTGGGGAATCAAGAAATCCACGGAAAAATATTTATAAAGGGGGGCGTACAGTTAATTTGGCTCTTAAGGACTACTTTTAGTAAAAGGAGGAAGAGGATATGCACTATGCTTGGTGGATTATGATTGCTTGTTGTGCTATTAGTGCTGGAGCGGGAATTATACAAAATACCGGAGGATTGTTCTTTGTACCTGTTGGACAAGACTTAGGTATCAGTAGAGGGTCCTTATCACTTTATATGACATATCAAACCTTGACAATGACAGTGGTCATGCCATTTGCTGGTAAAATTTTTGCAAAAGGGAATTATAAAACTATAATCACCGCCGGTTTCTTAGTAGAAGCAATAGGTTTTGCTTCCATGGGATTATGGCATTCAGTAATCGGCTGGTATGTTTCTGGTGTGATAATTGGAATAGGCATGGCCTTTATTGTATTCCTAGCTGTACCGCTACTACTGAATAACTGGTTTAAAGATAAACTAGGTACAGCAATGGGTATCGCTTTAGCCTTTACAGGAATTGGCGGAGCAGTTTTTAATTAACTCGGTGGTTTGTGGATTGCAGCTTACGGATGGCGTACTACCTATTTTTATTTAGCTGCCAGCGCACTTATAATAGCTCTACCGTTTGTTCTGGGCCTTGTAAAATCAAGACCTTCTGACAAAGGATTGAAACCTTACGGCGCTGAAAAGTTTGAAACTGTGAATGGTGCTGCTTCACAATCTGCAACTAATGTTGCAAGAGGAGTTACTGCTGCAAAAGCCCTGAAATCGCCTGCATTTTATTTGGCGGCAATAACTGCAGGAGGTTTGGCAATATTCGGTACATTTTCAGTTCAAATGGTTGCTTTTGCAGGCAGCGTTGGATTCGATATCGCCAAAGCAGGCAGCGTTATGTCTTTCCTGATGATAGGACTTGTCATAGGAAAGGTATTGTATGGATGGGTCAATGACAAAACTGGATTAGTATTCTCCACCGTTGTTTTTGGTTTGTTGGGTGTAGCTGGTCTACTCTTGCTGCTTAAGAG
>JAAYKT010000491.1 GCA_012522255.1 Clostridiales bacterium | reverse complement strand
CATCTATGTGTTCTCATAATATACGATCTAAATTTTGTCGGGTATCCATCGATTAATTCAAAATCAGTAGCCAAACCTGTCCTCATTAAGCTGCCTTCCAGCAGGTCATGACTTAAAATCGTATTTTCATCTATTTTCCCGTTCATTACTAAATTGTAATATTCTAAATTATAAATACCTTTTCCGGTGAAAATCCCTTCACCGAAAACATCCTGATATATATCGGATATAGCTGTGGTATAGGGATCTATTCCTTTACTGTAGGCAAATATTCTTGTAAAAAATGTTTTATTTGCATCTTCAATATTAATACCGATTCTCGGTTGAATAATACCGTAGCCATCGACGATTATTTTCTTATCTGCATCAATTACTGCCTTATTAAGAGGATGCATCATAATTCCAATAAGTTTTTTCGCACTGTTCATTATTAAGTTCGTATCTGAATCGATAGTAATAATATATTTCAACTCTTTTAAGTAATCCGTATATCCTGATTTTATATAAAATGTGTTTTCTATGCCTTTAAGAAGGTTATTAAGCTCGATTATCGCACCCCTCTTACGCTCCCAACCCATCCATTTATTTTGTTTTTCGTTAAAGGTTCTTTTCCTGTGAAAATAGTAGAATATATCTTTGTCTTTCGCATAAATCCTATTTAATTTTTCTATTCTGTTTAAAGCAGTTTCTACTATTCTTTCATCATTTTTCTCTTTTTCTGTATTCGAATCTACAAAGTCTCCCACCAATGCAAAAATAAGATTTTCATCCTTATTGGCTAAATAATATACTTCCATTTTACCTATCAAATCTTTTACACTCTTCCCATCAACTAAAAGTGCAGGTATGATTACCATAGTAAAAGCCTCTTTTGGAATACCTTTTTTAAAATCAAATCTTGGCAAAAGTGTTACAGGATAGATTTTCATAAGTAAAAAATTTATAAAATAAACGGATATATCCGATAAGGCGACGAACAGAAGCGGTATAAAAAACAAAATATGCAAAGAATTTAAATTTACCGGCAAAACACTTGTAAAAAATAAGGTTAAAAGAAAAGTTAAGATCAGAATGGAAGTAACATAGAGACTTGTAGAATCTAATCTGTAATTATCTTTTCCTACTTTTAATAACTCAAAAAGTTTGTCCCTTCCTTTATCTATCAGGTAGTACCCTACATGGCAATATTTATCCGTATCTTTTTTCTTAAAAGCCTCAAAGGCCAAGTTAACAGCTTGTTTTGCTATCCTAACCTCTGATACCTTCCATTGATTCGCAATTTTCTCTATGGCTTTTCTATAATAATCCCTTGATTCAAAATCCATTTCAGAATAGACTTTTAATGGGTCATTACGAAGTTTTTCTTCCACTACACTGATTGACTCAAAAATATCGTTCCAATTTAATGTAGAAATACTGTGTAGACTTGTTATGGAGTTGCCAATAGATATTCTTCTGATTGCATGCCGTTTATGTTCATCTTGGATTATGTCATTTATAGTAGTATTGTGCTCATCTAACTTTATCTCAATATAGTCCACTATATCCGGAAGATCCATTCCTTCTCTTCTTACCTTAGCCAAAATATGCTCCACATACGATATATCAAGCCCGGCGTCTACATTATCATCTATATCTTTAAAAACATCCTCT
>JAAYKT010000490.1 GCA_012522255.1 Clostridiales bacterium | reverse complement strand
TAAATGGAATACTAAAGGCCACCCAGGACGTATTGTTAAAGTTGCAACAGAAGAACTGAGGCTTTTTGCCGAGCTTTTCGAAAACAGTGATAATTGGGAACAAGCAAGATTGCCAGTTATTCATGCACAAATACTCTTAGAAGTATTACTTTGTTTTACAAAACAAAAGAACTTTTTTGGGGACTTAGAAAAACAAGTATTTACAAACACAATGTGGGATGAAACAAAAGCACAAAATGATGATATTATTGTTAGAATTGTACATTATCCTGATTCCCCATTGGATATGATTTACTCAGGCCCACATATAGGTATTGCAAATCCGTTATTCAAATGTTCTCGTAAGATATGTAGACTAAATAGTGATTATGATAGTATCGATTTAAACAATATAACAAACCATTACTTACAAAGATGCAATTATTCACCAAAAGGTGGGATAGAGGAATATGTAAGGAGAATTCCTGTTACAAGTTGGGGCAAAAAACACCATGAAGAGTATAGAGTGCTGACAAGGTCGATGCTTAATCTAAGCGGGGAAAGGACTTTATACAGTGCTATTATTCCACCATTAACCGCACATGTGAATACTACCTTTAGCTTTTCGTTTTACGATAAGAAAATATTAGCATCGTGTTCAGCAAATTTTGCTTCTATACCCTACGATTTTTTAATGAGAGCAACAGGTAAAGGTATTGCATCTACTGGAATATACTCTAAGTTTCCAATTATATATAACGAATCGGCAGGCATAAGGAGTCTTTTATTAAACTGTATCACAGCCAATTATTCTTATATATGGACTGATTTATTTATCAAAGACTTTAATTTGGAAACCTGGTCAAAACAAGACCCCCGTCTACGCCCAGAAAAATTCTCTAATCTTACTCCTGAATGGACTTGGGATACCCCATTACGTACTGATTATGAACGCAGACAGGCTCTTGTTGAAATAGATGTGCTTACTTCTATGGCATTGGGTATGACACTGGAACAATTAAAAACCATCTACAGGATCCAGTTCCCGGTTCTTCAACAATATGAAGCGGATACTTGGTATGATCAAAATGGCAGAATTGTTTTTACTGTTAACCGTAGTCTTACCGGTGTTGGTTTTAGCAGAGCAGAGTTTGAACCTATAAAAGATGCTAAGGCGGGGGAAAAATTTTATAGAACTATTATGGATGATACTATGCCTGGCGGCCCTATAGAACGAATCATCGAATACATTGCGCCTTTTGATAAATGTGACAGAGAAGAAGATTATGAGACAGCTTGGAGGTTCTTTGAAGAAAAATATAAAGATAAATTGTAAGGGGGCAGGCATTATGTCAGAGGTTCATCACATATCGGAATTAGACAAACTATTCTTGGAAGTAGGTACTTATAAAAAAGGTGAGGATTATAAGGATCTTCTTGATTTTGTAAAAAAGTTTCCGAAAATGGCTCCCTATAATGCCATGCTTTTGCATGTTCAGAAACCCGGTAGTTCGTTTGTTGCCAGTGCTTATGAATGGCAATCGAGATATAGAAGACGGCCAAAACCAGGGGCAAGGCCCTTAGTAATATTACGCCCTTTCGGCCCTGTTGCCTTTGTTTTTGAATTGGGTGATACAGAAGGTAAACCATTTCCTAAAGAATTATTAGAACCTTTTTCTACGGTGGGAAATATATCACAAAGGAAGTTAGATGGATTTTTAGCCGATTTATATACTGAAGGAATAGTATCAATACAGCAAGATTATGGGACATCCATGGCAGGATATGTGGAATCAACTAATGAGGTTATTAATTATGGTACAAATGAAAAGCCAAAACTTATAAGAATACTGTTCAATATTATTTTAAACAGTAAATTAGAGCCGACTGATAAAATTGCCACGGCTTTTCATGAATTGGGTCATGTTTTTTGTGGGCATATTTTACATAAGAATGTAAAATGGTTACCACAGTGGCGTAGCTTATCTATAAACGAAAAGGAATTTGAAGCGGAATCAGTATGTTGGTTGTTATGTGAAAGATTGGGCATTGATAACCCATCTGCACAATACCTCAGTGGCTATCTGAATTATAATGACGAAATTCCACTTGTAAGTATAGATACAATATTAAAGGCTGTTGGAATGATAGAAAAGATTTTGGATGGCAATAACAGGATAAGAAAAGAACTGTTAATTAAAGGTTAAAAGAATAATTGTTAGATAATTTAAGCCAAGTGAGGTGATATCATGATCCCTTCTGTGCTTGCAAAACAATTGAAAAAAGGTTTGAAGGATTATATTGAAACAACATTTCCCATGACTAATATTTTATTTAAGGACACGATGGCTGAAATGCTGCAAGAAAAAAATGCAGTTTTCCATGAGCCTTATTTCTCTATACCATTACCTTTTCGTTTGGCAGAGAGAGAGACAGTAAAGTTCAATGCAATCAATCTTGCGTTAAAACCTTATCTACATCAAAACAAAGCATTTGAAAGGTTGGTTGGGGATGACGGAAGGTCAACATTAATAGCTACAGGTACGGGCAGCGGGAAGACGGAATGTTTTATTTATCCTATACTGGAGTATTGTTATAAACATCTTGGTGATCCGGGGATTAAAGCCTTAATAATATATCCCATGAATGCTCTTGCCTCTGACCAGGCCAAGCGTTTGGCAGGGTTGATATATAATAATCCGAAACTGAAGGGGAATGTTACTGCAGGTATGTATGTAGGAGGGTATGAGAAAAATGCCTCCATGGGAATGACGAAGAAACGGATTATTACAGATCATGGCACTATGTTAGAAAACCCACCCGATATTTTGCTGACTAATTATAAAATGTTGGATTATCTTTTGGTCAGGCCAAAGGATGCCAGGCTGTGGGAACAGAATAAGCCTGAAATGTTGAGATATATAGCTGTAGACGAGCTTCATACATTTGATGGGGCACAAGGAACTGATCTGGCTTGTCTATTAAGAAGATTAAAGGCTCGGCTAAATACTCAGCCGGGATATTTATGTTGCATAGGAACCTCTGCCACCATGGGGACAAAGGATAGTGTATCTGATATAAAAAGATACGCATCCAGTATATTTGGTGAGACTTTTGAAGAAGATTCTGTTATAACAGAGGACAGGCTCAGCCCATTTGAATTCTTCGAAGGTTATGAAACAGACGATTTTAGTTTTCCTACAGATGAACAGTGTTATAGATTACAATCTTTTATTGATAATGACCAAATGGAGTCTTTTATATCCTGTGCTGCAGAAAGCTGGCTTGTAGGGGATTTTGACGAAAATGAAATTATGTCAGATAAAACGAGGATTGATATAGGCAGAGGCTTAATGAAACATAGTTTAATGCAATATATGATTACTATTATTAATGGTAACTATGTTCAGATGGATTTTTTAATTGAAAAGTTAAAAGATAGATTCTCGGAAATATCAAAGATCAGTAATCCGGAGGTTTCTCTAGATGCATTATTTGCCCTTATTTCCCATGCGAGAGAAGGTAAGGAAGGCGACTTACGTCCATTTCTGAATATTATGGTGCAGTTCTGGATCAAGGAGTTGCGTAGGTTTCTTGCAAAAGTAAGCAAAGATAGCATAGGCTATGCAATTGAGGCTGATCTGAATGAAGCACAATTAAAGCATTATCTCCCTGTTATTAACTGTCGGGATTGTGGTGAAACCGGGTGGGCAGGTGTCCTAAATGAAAGAGGAAATATGACAATGACAAGCCTGGAGACATTCTATAACCTATATTTTAATTGTGATACAAAGATAAAAATGCTGTTTCCTTGTAATGATAGTGAGCAAGTGCCGGTGGGGATGGTAGGTGCTCGCCTGTGTTCCGATTGCTTGCAGCTTGATCTTAACCATGGTAACAACATCTGTTCCTCCTGTGGT
>JAAYKT010000489.1 GCA_012522255.1 Clostridiales bacterium | reverse complement strand
TTCCTGATGTTTTCTATTCCGGCATCATTGAAAACCTTTACTATTCCCTCCATAGGGGCCATGGATAGCATATTCGGAGTGCCTGTGAGCCATGCATCAACATCAATTTCCGGATCATGTTTATGAAGCAGCTGGAACTGGATTTCTTTCTTGTTTCCATGCCATCCAGTCAGACCCGGTTCCGTACCAAAATGCTTCTTATTGATATAAAGGATCGCATTTGACCCGGGACCCGCAGAAATGTGCTTATACGTACAAAAAACTGCAAAATCCGGGTCAATCTTTTTGAAATCATGAGGAACTGAACCAATGGAGTGACTTAAATCCCAACCTATTATTATTCCTTTTTCGTGAGCTGCCTTTGTCACTTTTTCCATATCTATGAGCTGTGCCGACCTATAGAGTAAACTGGGCAACAATGCTATTGCAACGTCATCGGTTAATCCTTCAATTATATCATCTTCTTCAATTATCCTTCCGTCTCTGCTTTTAACTACCTTTATTGCATCATCCGGATCCAAACCTTTTAACTTTACTTGGCTGATAGCTGCATGAATATCTGTTGGGAAATTTAGGTCATCAATTAAAATTTTGTATCTTTTTTTTGTAGGTTTATAAAAGGTTGCCAAAGCCTGGTGAATATTAATTGTGACACTATTTGTACACGTGAGTTCGTTTTTATCTGCATTCAACATTTCAGCGAAGAGTCCACCAATAAACTTAGGATATTTGAAATACTTGCCATCTTCGATATTCCACATTAGGATCTTATTTTTCTTCCACACCTCGAGCATATTAAAAAGAGCCTCTTCCGCATCCTTTGAACACGCCCCCAGTGAGTTGCCGTCCATATAAAGTTCTCCTTCTCCTAAATAGAATCTTTCTTTATACTTCTTTAGTTCATCTTTAGCATCCATTTCTCTTGCAAAGTCGATACCTAATTTAAACTTTTCTTGCATGAAAAAGCCCCTTTCATCTATTTCCACCTTAAGTAACCGTCTATCCGTCGTGCCAGGCACCTTACTGGAACTCGACAAATTGAATCTTCAGATTGTTAGGATCTAAAACATAAAAAAACTTAGTATGTGGATTGGGCTGAAATGGACCGCTATGAATTTCAATACCCTTCTCTTTCACATAGCTCATCATCTTTTCTAAAGAAGCTGTTTCAAACCCTAAAGAAATATCCTTACCAATTTTTACTTCCTTAATTTTTTTATTTTCAATCAACTCGACCTTTGTTTCACCATCGCCTAAAAAAACTATTTCAACTTCATCTCCTGATTTAAAGCGTCTGTCGATAGATAACCCTACTATTTCCTGATAGAATTTTAATGATTCTTCCATATCCTTTACCATAATAGTCGTCCAACAAAATTTCATATTTATACCTCCTCGCATAATAATAGTATTTGCAATAACCGTCTAACCGTCGTGCCTGGCACTTATAGTCCTATTTTAAAAATCCATTTAAAATAGTCTCTTCAGCTTCTTCTTCTGAAAGACCTAAACTCATCAATTTTATTAACTGATTAGATGCTATTCTGCCTATTGCTGCCTCATGTATCAACTGGGCATCTTGATGTAATGCAGAAATTTCAGGCGTTGAAAAAACCTGAGCGTTATGCATTATTATTGAATCGCATTGTACGTGGCCTCTGCATATATTTCTCCCAACAAGGTTAAAATAAAATCTTTGTTTTGAATCGTTTTGTGCCACAGAACGGGATATTACCTGGGCTGTAGAATTTTCACCCATAAGTTCCACAATAATCTTTGAATCAGCATCTTGGCTTCCGCTAGTTAGAAGCCTTTCAGTGACTATTAGCCGGGCATTTTTTTGCAATCGTATCTCAGTCACTCTATTAGTA
>JAAYKT010000488.1 GCA_012522255.1 Clostridiales bacterium | reverse complement strand
GTAATTTCAAATCCAATACGTTCATATCGCATTCCCATAGAAAAATAAGAATTCAGCCCTTTCCCCTGCCAAAATAAACCATCATTTTGTCCGTGCGGAGTTTTTCCATTGTAAGACATATATAATTCAGGACTATATATTCTAAAATACTTAGCTTTTTTAGAAGCATAAATTGCTGTATTCTTACCCCATATATCAGCAGAGCTATTCTGTACTTTCCACTTAGAATCAGATAATGTACGATAATTCATATAGCTTCTTTCAGCAAAACCATCTAATGCCAACAAATCATAATAAGATTCAATCTGCGACAATACCTTTTCTTGAGAAAAAAGCATCGCATTAAACAACACTGCGCATATCAAAAAATACAATCTCTTTTTCATTCTTATTACTTAGGTTAATTTGATAATAATTCTAAACCTTTCAAACATTTATATCGATTTTTTAGCTTGTTATTTTTCATAATATCATGATTTTTTTGGCTATAAGTCCAATTTTGAGGGTGAAAAAGATGATATTGAATAGCTAAACTTCTCAGCGACTTTAACTTATATCCTGCGGCTTCTAAACGCCACGCAATGTCTGTATCTTCTCCAACAGAGGGTTCAATAAAACTTTCATCAAAACCATTAATGGCATAAATTGCTTTTTTAGACAATGACATATTACAACCTAAAACATAATTCGTATCCCGAATTTTTGCAATAAAATGCAGCAAGCTCTTGGGTGGGAAAAAAAACCCTTCTTCTAAAAATTGTGTTTTAGAAAAAGCACTTATGTGCCTGATAAACAATTTAGTAAAAAAACCAAAGGGAGAGATTTTTTGCTGAGCAATAAGTCTTTCTGTTGTAGGCTTATCCAATTTCAGCCTCCTTCCTGATAAAACAATATTTTCATCAGCATACTTCAAATGCATTTCAACAAATCGAGGATGTAACATGCAATCGCCATCAATAAAGATTAACCAATCCGATTTAGCATGACGAACCGAGTTATTAAGAGCTTTAGTTTTACGCCACCCTTTATCTTCTTGTCTTACATGCTGGTAAGAATTTTCAAAAGGATACTCTTGAATAAACTTTTGCATATCAGAACATTTCCCATCCTCAGAAATAATAATCTCAAAGGATTTTTCCGTCTGATTTTTTAAAGAATCAAGTACTAATCTTAAAGCACTAATATTTTTATATACCGATATTATAATGGTAGCCTTATAGTTCATCATTTTATATTATTGTCTTTGCAACAAAAGTCATAAAAAATCAATCATTACCTATGGCATAAGCTAAAAACCAACAAAGTTAAACAAATCTTGGGTATAAAAAACCAAAGGGAATGTTATCTTTGTGCAAAATCTTAAAACTACATGGCATTTTTTAAGTATGATATTGATTTAGTTTACCTATGGGTAGATGGTAATGATTCTAACTGGAAAAAGAAACAACTTGCATTAATTGAAGATTCTAACAATAAAGATAAACCTAATATTGCAGGCAGATATGAATCAAATGATGAACTTAAATACTCCTTGCGATCAGTAGAAAAACACCTTCCGTGGATAAGAACAATTTTTATTATTACCGATGAACAAAAGCCTAATTGGTTAAAAGAACATCACCCTAAAATAAAAATTATAGATCATAAAGATATCTTACCCCACGATATATTGCCAACCTTTAACTCTACAGTTATTGAGTTATTTTTATACAAAATAGCCGATTTGTCTGATCGCTTTCTTTATGCTAACGATGACATGTTCGTATATAAAGATTTAGAACCTTCTTTTTTTTATAATAAAAAAACTGGTTTCCCTATAGTTAGGCTACAGTATCAATTTATGCTGAATACTGAACTTAAATTTAAACTTAAATATAAGAAAAACCTCAACAACTATCGTAAAGGCATTTACAACTCCATTCAACTTGTCAAGAAAAAATTTGGAAAAACATATCCTGGAGTTTTACACCACAATATAGATGCATACCTAAGAGAAGATCTCAGACATATCGTTGAAGAAGAATTCAAAGACGATTTAAAGCCTGTAATGCAAAATCGTTTCAGAAATCCGAATGATATTCAACGTATCTTATTCCATTTCTATTCCTTAACAAGAAAACGCGCTCACTTGCGTTTTACAAATCGAAACGAATCTTGCCGAATTCGTGTTCATCGACCAGATTTTATGAAAAGCATAGAGCGTTTTAATCCTAAATTGTTTTGTTTAAACGACACAGAGTATGCTACC
>JAAYKT010000056.1 GCA_012522255.1 Clostridiales bacterium | reverse complement strand
TATAATGGAAGAAAAGTTAATAAAAGTCACCCGTTCATCCATGCCAAAGTTTGAAGAATACATAGAAGAAATAAAACCGTTATGGGAAAGTCATTGGCTTACGAATATGGGGGTTAAGCATAAACAGCTTGAGGAAGCGTTATCTAAATACTTAGAAACTCCCAACATAACGCTCTTCACGAACGGTCATCTTGCCCTTGAAGCAGTATTCGCAGCGTTAAACCTGAAAGGTGAAGTAATAACAACTCCATTTACATTCGCCTCTACAACACACGCTATTGTAAGAAATAATCTTAAACCGGTATTCTGTGATATTAACTTCGATAATTACACGATTGACGAGGAAAAGATTGAAGAGTTAATAACCGATAAAACCACTGCCATAGTCCCGGTTCATGTTTACGGAAATATATGTAATGTCAAGAAGATCGCAGATATTGCAAATAAGTATAACTTGAAAGTTGTATACGATGCTGCACATGCATTTGGTGAGTCTCTTAACTCGATTGGCGTTGGTAATTTTGGGGATGCATCGATGTTCAGTTTTCATGCTACGAAGGTGTTTAATACAATAGAGGGTGGAGCGGTTACATTTAAGAATCCAGAACTAAAAAGAACACTAAATGACCTGAAAAATTTTGGAATTACCGGACCGGAATCAGTTAAATATGTAGGCGGAAATGCGAAAATGAATGAATTCCAGGCTGCTATGGGTATATGTAATCTTCGGTACATTGATAATGAAATACATAAAAGGAAAATCGTCTTTGAAAGGTATATGGATAATCTGAGTGGAATTCAGGGAATAAAGTTTAATAAACCCCAAAACGGAGTAGTAAGTAATTATTCTTATTTTCCTGTGGTTTTCGATAGATACAAGTTAAGCAGGGATGAAATTTTCGAACTACTTAAGGAGCACAACATTTTAACCAGGAAATATTTCTACCCATTATCTAACAGCTTTGAATGTTATAGAGAACGTTTTAATCCTGATGATACCCCAGTTGCAAAGTATATCGCAGAAAGGGTTTTGACACTTCCTTTATATGCTGACTTAGCAATACAGGATGTAGATAAGATATGCGATATTATTAAGAATTGCAGGTGAACAAAATGAAAGGTATTCTTCTTGCAGGTGGAAAGGGAACAAGACTATACCCTATGACAAAAGCGGTTTCCAAGCAGCTTTTGCCTATTTATGATAAACCAATGATTTATTATCCTTTATCTGTTCTTATGCTGGCTGGTATTCGTGAGATTTTAATTATTTCAACACCCGAAGACACGCCGGTATATGAAAAGCTTCTTGGAAATGGATCCCAATTGGGATTAAGCTTATCGTATATAATTCAGGAAACACCAAGAGGCCTCGCCGACGCATTTATATTAGGTGAAAGATTTATTGAAAAAGATAATGTATGCCTTATATTGGGGGATAATATTTTTTATGGCCAAGATTTAACAAAAGTTCTTAACAAGGCTAAACAAATAGAAAATGGCGCCGTTATTTTCGGATATCCGGTGAAAGATGCATGTTCATTCGGTGTTGTTGAATTTGATGAATGTCGAAACGTTGTTTCAATCGAAGAGAAGCCGGAAAATCCTAAATCAAACTACGCAATACCGGGCATCTATTTCTATGATAATCATGTTGTTGATATTGCAAAGAAAATAATACCTTCAAAGCGAGGGGAACTTGAAATTACTTCAATTAACAATGAATATCTCAAAAATAGATGTCTGAAGGTTATTCTTTTAGGGCGGGGTATGGTATGGCTGGATACCGGAACACCGGAAGGAATGCTTCGGGCTGCGGAGTATGTTGAGACAATACAATCGCGTCAAGGGTTTTACATATCATGCATTGAAGAAATTGCATGGCGTAGAGGTTTTATTGATAAAAGGCAATTAATCGATATTGGTAAAAGCTTAATGATGACGGAATACGGGCAGTATATTCTTTCTTTAGTTGAGGAATGAAAATAAATCGATCTGAAAGGGCTATCTTTATGAAAACAATTCTTGTAACAGGTGGGGCAGGCTTTATCGGAAGTAATTTTATCAGGTATATGATGAGCAAATATCCGGATTATAAATATATAAATGTGGATATGCTCACCTATGCGGGGAATCTTGAAAACCTTCATGGTATACCGTCTGAAATAAATTATGATTTTATTAAGGCAGATATACGAGACAAAAAAAAGATTGAAGAAATTTTTCATTCCGACGACATAGATACTTTAGTCAACTTCGCGGCAGAATCGCATGTTGATCGAAGCATTGAAGATCCACAAGCTTTTTTATCAACGAACATAATGGGCACTCAAGTCTTGCTTGAAACTGCGAAAAGGTTCTGGAAACTGAATCCTGATGATAAATATTGCAAGGAATATAAACCGGGAGTAAAATTTCTTCAGATATCTACAGATGAAGTTTACGGTTCTTTAGGCAAAACAGGTATGTTCTCAGAAACTACGCTTTTAGCACCAAACAGTCCGTATTCGGCTTCAAAAGCAAGCGCTGATTTAATCGTTAGGGCTTATTATGAGACATTTGGTCTTCCGGTAAATATTACACGTTGCAGTAATAATTATGGACCATATCAATTTCCTGAAAAATTGATACCGTTAATGATTAATAATTGCCTGAAAGATAAAGAATTACCTGTGTATGGTGATGGTAAGCAGATCAGAGATTGGCTGCATGTAATGGATCATTGCTCTGCTATAGATGTTGTTCTCCATCAGGGGATTATAGGTGAGATTTATAATATTGGTGGGAACAATGAAAAAACAAACATCGAGATTGTGAAACTTATATTGGCTAAACTAAATAAATCTGAAGACTTGATAAAGTTTGTAAAGGATAGGCCTGGACATGACAGAAGGTATGCCATAGATAATTCCAAGATCACATCCAAATTAGGGTGGAGACCTTCTTATACCTTTGAGCAAGGCATACAGGAGACTATAGAATGGTACAAAAAAAATCAAATGTGGATTGAAAACATTTTGTCAGGTGATTATGCTACATATTATCAACGGATGTATTCTAAAATATGAAACTTAAAGAGTGTTTAAAAAAGCCAGGATATCGAAAGAGACTTATTAAACTTCTTTTACTTTTCATTGTAATAATTTCAGTTTTTTATACTGTAAGATATCCTGAAACCCTAATTAAATCTATGTGCAGGTATCTGACAGTAAAAGATGATAAAATGGTTGCAGATGTTATTGTTATTCTTGGAGGTTGGGAATTTGATGCAAGGCTTGAACATGGTATAGGTTTATACAAAGAGGGTTACGGTAAGAAAATCATACTGTCGGGTGCTGGCGGTTCTGAAGCATATAGAAAAAAGCAGCTTCTTTCTGAAGGGGTTAACGAAGAAGATATCCTGATGGAAGTGAATTCAACCTCTACTTATGAAAATGCTTTGTTTACAAAAGAAAATATCGAAAGAGAAGGATATAGATCAATTATTCTCGTCACAACACCTGATCAATCCAGAAGAGCCAGGTTTATATTCAGAAAGGTTTATAAAAAATCAAATGTTTTAATTTTCATCAGTCCAGTTACAGGCACACCTTTCTCGCCGGAGATAATACTGAAGAGTAAGGAAGCCAAGGAGAGACTGATATTGGAAACAGTCAAATTAGTACATTATTATGTAAAATATCTCTTTTATTAGTTGTTACTTGGAGGAATAATTCTTATGAACAAGCTATTGCTGAAGATATCACTAAAAAGTCGAAAGAAAAAATATGAACAATTTATGGAAATTATGAAACCGAAAAAAGATTCATCTATTCTCGACGTAGGATTTTCTGAATCTGAATATATGGAAGGTGCCAATTATCTTGAAAAGTATTACCCATATCCAGAACAAATCACTGCACTGGGGATAAATAAACCCGTTAAATTTCTTGAACGCTACCCAAAGGTCAAAACAATTGTCTACGATGGAAGAGTATTTCCTTTCGATGATAAATCTTTCGACATATGCTGGTCAAATGCTGTACTGGAGCATGTCGGAAATAGAAAATTTCAACTGCAGTTTATACAAGAAATAGAAAGGTGTTCCAAAAGTGCTTTCATAACTACTCCTAATCGCTTTTTCCCGTACGAAACACATACACATGTTATTTTACTTCATTATCTTCCAAAAAGATGGTTCGATTCGATTCTTGTGAAACTTCATAAGGAATGGCATACGGGAGAATGCCTAAACCTTTTATCCTTAAGAGATATAAAAAAACTTATGCGTGAAGCAGGTATTGAAAAATATCAAATCCTTCGCAACAGATTTCTTTTTTTCACTTTGAATTTCACAATATGTTGGTAGCAGAATACATTGAATTCCTTTGAATAAGTATCAGTAGTATTTATGAGTGATTGGGGGGCATGAAATGCATACTTTTTCCGTAGTTTTAGCAGGAGGTGGAGGGACAAGGTTTTGGCCTCTCAGCAGAAAAGACTTACCAAAGCAATATCTTAACTTGAGTGGAAATAATGCGCTGATAAATGATACTATTCTAAGACAAAATAAGCTTATTCCCTACGAACATACATTTATTGTTACGGGTAAAGGTCAGCAAAAATCTTTATCAGAAGTGTTGCTTAAGGAGATACCAAAGGTAAACATTTTCCTGGAAAGTGAAGGACGTAATACCGCACCGTGTATATTATACGCCGCTTTGAAAGTTTTCCAGAAATATGGTGATGGAGTGATGTGTGTATTCCCGTCAGATAACTATATTGCGAATGAAGCTGCTTTTCAAAGTATATTGAAAGACGCGATAAATCTGGCACAATCTACAAATATGTTGATTACAATTGGTATAAAGCCAACTTTCCCTTCAACAGGTTATGGGTATATAAAATATAATCCCGATAATAAAGTTAAAGTAGGTTATGAAGTTACAGACTTTATCGAAAAACCGGTATATGAAAAAGCTTGCCAGTACCTCAGCGAAGGTTCTTATCTGTGGAATAGCGGAACATTTGTATGGAAATTGTCTGTTATACTTGAAAATTTTAAAAGGTTTTTACCAAGAATGTATAATAAATTGGATCAAATTAAGGAATGCTTCTGGCAGAAAAACGAGTTGGAAGTATTGAGTACCGTATATCACGATCTGCAAAGCTTATCAATTGACTATGGAATCTTGGAGCGTTCAGGAGACGTTTATGTTATACCCGGCGATTTTGGGTGGAATGATATTGGAAGCTGGGATTCGCTTGGTTCCATTTTCCCATCTGACAAATTTGGAAACATGGTTAAGGCCGATCATATAAGCATTGACAGCCGCGGGTGTATCATTTATGGAAACAAGAATACCATTGCAACTATTGGTTTGGAAGAAATGATTGTGGTTTCTGTGGAAGATGCGACGCTGGTTTGCCCAAAAAGGCGGGCACAGGATGTTAAGCAGATTGTAGAATTACTAAAAGCTAATGGTCGTATAGATTTATTATAGTGAGATAGATATACCTTTATATGGTAATATTTCTATCTAGCAGAAATTATATCTTTCGTCTCGTATTTGAGATTTTTTTCGAAACAAAACTTATTTATACTACGAACCGGGAATAAGCCTGGTTTATTCTATATTACCAACTTTTTAACATAATGGTCTTTTGTTCAACAAATAACTCTAGACATTTAGTAAATTAGAATCCTTAACTTTATCTATTGATTGCCCATACAGTAATACCTCATGAGGATAAAAACCCGGACGAAACGCCCGGCGCTTTTATCCTTTTTTCATTTTCGCGCCTCGTTGAGCTTAGCGAATTTCCATAATTTTACTGCGGCGAACCACATAACATACCGATCAAGCATGAGTTGGAGTTCGAAATACTGCTTGTATGAAAGGTGGCATACCCAGAATTGTGTCAAAGTGATATAATATGGGGTAGAAAGGTGTCGATCATGACGATATGCAAGCGTCAAGGTTTGAATGGGATCCTGTAGCTGCTAACCTATGATGTCTAGAATTTGACAGTATTAGTTGTCACAAAATTGATGGTGATCGTGGCCGGAACCATCACCAAATTCTCTGTGCAGGGAGAATCAGGATAATTCCCCCTGCACAACACGCTTTACCATATGGTCATCAATAATTTTGTATCCATTTTGAGCCCCGTAAAGCAAGCAATGAGTGCACACCTTGTTAATAAGCCTGGCAGTGCCGCTTGAAAACCGGTAGATTTCATCCAAAGCCCCATCTGAAAAAATGTCCCTTTCAGCTCCTGCATATTTCATATGTTGTTTCACATAGTCTCCGGATTGGGCTCTATCATAGTGGCCAAGCTTGCATTGAAGATCAATTCTCTGCCTAATGGCAGCATAGGATTGAAGGTGAAGCCTGTCCCAAAGTTCGTTTTGGCCAACCAATATCAATGTCATCGGACTTTGGGCATCCATCTTGAAGTTCAAAAGAAATCGTACTTCCTCAAGCATCTCTT
>JAAYKT010000487.1 GCA_012522255.1 Clostridiales bacterium | reverse complement strand
TGTAATGCATCTAAAAAAATATATCTAAGCAGAAATTTTGTGGAGGATCTTAGAATAGGTTAATGAAGTGAACGTCTGTAATTTTAACTGTGTGAGCGGGTTAGCGAGTTTTAAAATTACAGTGAACGAATTTACCTATTCTTAGATCCGGAACTCTTTTTCTGCACGATATATTTTTTAGAGCAATTATCGAATACAAAAGGTCTATATAGCCATATGGTGTATACTGTTAATAGGAGGTATCGTACACACTTTTATTAAACGCAAAATTAGGGCAAGAGACAGGTGACAAGTAACTAAAGTCTTAAAAATTACTGCGCAATTTTTATATGCCGCGTAATATCAACATAATTATTGCAAAAAACCTTTTAATTCATTCAACTCATTCTTGGTCACATTGCGCCAATGTCCGGACTTTAAATAACCAAGTGTTATATTCATAATTCTGATACGTTTCAAATCAATAACCCGGTAACCCAAAGCCTCGCACATTCGTCGAATCTGCCTGTTTAGTCCTTGGGTTAGGATTATTCCGAAGGTTTTATTATTAATGGGGTAAACATCACATTTTTTTGTCATGACTCCCAATATTTTTACCCCATTAGCCATGTTTTCTAAAAAATCCGGGGTAATATCTTTATTAACTGCTACTATATATTCTTTTTCATGGTGATTTTCTGCTCTTAATATTTTATTAACGATATCCCCATCATTTGTAAGAAGTATCAAGCCTTCCGAATCTTTATCCAGTCGCCCGATGGGGAATATGCGTTTTGGGTGGTTTACAAAATTTATTATATTATCCTTAACTTTAATATTAGTGGTGCATTCTATGCCTACCGGTTTATTAAGAGCAATATACGCATGCTTTTCTTTCGCCTCAATGGGAATATTATCTACACATATTATATCACCGTCATTAATCCGGGTACCCAAATCACAGACTACGTCATTTATGGTTACCCTGCCTTTTTCAATCAGCGCATCGGCTTGCCGCCTGGAACAAAACCCGCTTTCCGCAATATATTTGTTTATTCTCATAAATCATACCTTCTAATTTTCGCTTTTTATTCAGTATAAACCAAATTGCGGTTTTGTACGAATTTTTCTATAAGGGCAGGGTGGAACCCTGCCGCTACAGTTTGACGTATAAACCCGCCCCCTGCATGACATCCGACACCGACAGTCCAACAAATACGCCAAAAAAATAAAAATGCGACTTAATCGCATTTTATTTTTTCGCCCCCAGATACGCTTCTTTTATCCTGGGATTGGCCGCTATTTCGTCTGCAGGCCCCTCCATTGTTATCCTGCCTTGTTCCAGCACATAGGCCCTGTCTGCTATGGAAAGTGCCTTATAAGCATTCTGCTCCACCAAGAGAATTGTCTTATCCATCTTTCTTATATCCACGATTATATCCAAAACTGTCTGCACCAAAAGCGGAGCAAGTCCCAAAGACGGCTCATCTAAAAGCATTATTTCCGGATCACTCATAAGCCCTCTCCCCATTGCCAGCATTTGCTGTTCGCCGCCGCTTAAGGTACCTGCTATCTGTTTTTCTCTTTCCTTTAACCGTGGGAACAGTTCGTAGACATTTTCCAGGTCATCTTTAATTTTATGGGAATCATTTCTTAAGTAGGCGCCCAAATTAAGATTGTCCTCAACCGTTAGATTTGCAAATACCAATCTGCCTTCAGGCACTTGCGAAATGCCCATCTTAACAACTTTGTTGGGACTTTGGGGCAGCTTCTCCCCTTTATATGTTATTGTACCTTCTTTATATTTAAGAAATCCCGATATGGAATTTAACAAAGTAGATTTACCTGCTCCGTTAGACCCTATTATTGTAACTATTTCTCCTGCATTGATTTCCAAAGATGCGCCTTTTAAAGCGTGGATACCGCCATAATATACATTCAAATTCTCTACCTTTAACATTTATGCTTCCACCCCCAAATACGCTTCTACTACTTTTGGATTGCCCTGAATTTCCATTGGGGTTCCCTCAGCTAATTTACATCCAAAATTAAGAACCATCATTCTTTCACATACTCCCATAATCAGCTCCATATGGTGGTCTATTATAAATACGGTCAGTTCAAACTTGTCTCTTATTTCTGCAATAAGATTCATGAGCTGCACTTCTTCATCAGGATTCATACCTGCCGCAGGCTCATCCAACAGCAAAAGTTTTGGGTTCAGTGCCAAGGCTCTCGCTATTTCAAGCCTTCTTTGCAATCCGTATGGAAGATTATTTGCAATTACATCTTTTCTGTCCAATAGTCCCATTATGTCTAAAAGGTTCTCAGCCTTGTTTTGCAATTTCTTTTCCTGTTTTCTGCATCTTGGTGTTCTTAATATGGATTCAAAAAGATTATAATTGGAATTCGCATGGCAGGCCGTCAAAACATTGTTATACACAGAAAGTTTCTTAAAAAGCCTTATATTCTGAAATGTTCTGGTTATTCCTTTTCCCGCCACCATATAAGGTTCCTTGTTTGTAATATCTTCATCTTGAAAAAGGATTTTACCTTCAGTAACTTTATATACGCCGGTAATCAGATTAAATATTGTGGTTTTACCTGCACCGTTTGGCCCTATAAGTCCCGTTATGCTTCCCTCTTCCACAGTAAAATCAACATTACCTACAGCCGTAAGTCCGCCAAAAATCTTTGTCAGATTATCCAACCTCAACATGCTCATATTTTTTCTCCCCCTTTGACCGCTTTTGCAACCCTCTTATTTTTTATGTTTGCATAAAGCCTTTTCATACTGGAAGGAGTTAACTCATATCCGCCCATGAGGCCTTCCGGTCTTGTCACCATTATTACTATAACCGACAACCCGTAGAAAACAAGCCTCCAGTCTTTCAGCACTCTTAAAAGTTCAGGTAAAGCAGTCAAAACAAGAGCTCCCACAACACTTCCGGATATGCTGCCCAAACCGCCGAATATTACAATTATCGTAAGCTCTGTGGATTTAACCAAACTGAACATTTTTGGTTGTAAAAAAGTCATGTAGTGTGCCATAAGTCCCCCGCCTATACCTGCGTAGGCAGCACTGATCATCAGTGATATCATCTTGTACCTGAAAACATTTATGCCTACTATCTGCGAAGCCAATTCTTCTTCTCTGACGGCAATCATGTTTCTTCCATGTTTAGAGCGAACCAAGTTAGCCAATATAATTATAGCTACTATGTTTATAAATACTATATTCGACAGATTCGTATAATGGGGAATACCGGGCCAACCTCTTGCTCCGCCGAAATATTGCACATTATCGAGTATCAATCTGATAGCCTCACCAAATCCAAGTGTAGCTATGCAAAAATAGTCCCCTTTAAGATTAAGGGTAAGCCTTCCTATAAAGGCACTTGCTATAGCTGCGGTAAGCCCACCGATTAACAGTGCCGGAATAAATGGCAATCCAAATTTAACAGTCATAGATGCGGCGGTATATCCGCCGATAGCCATAAAACCGGCGTGCCCGAATGAAAACATTCCCGTAAAACCCGTAAGCAAAGAAAGTCCCAAAACAGACAAAAGGTTGATTCCCGCCAGTATCAATATACCTTTTAGATAAACTATGTCCATCCCTACACCCCCTATGCCTTATCTTCGGTAACCTTGCCCATAAGCCCGCTGGGTTTGATTACCAATACACCAATAAGTAATACAAATGCAATAAGGTCCCTATACTGGGAAGATAAATAACCCGAAGTAAAAGTTTCTATTATTCCGAGTAATATTGAGCCTATTACAGCCCCGGGCAAACTGCCCAATCCGCCGAAAACAGCGGCAATAAAAGATTTGTTTGTTATAATTCCTATCTGCGGGTATACCGTATATTTCATACCGAAAAGCACCCCTGCAATTCCGGCAAAAAAACCTCCCAAAGCAAATACCACTATATATACTATATCGGTATTAATACCCATCAAAGCACTTGCCTTTGCATTATAAGATGTGGCTTGTATTGCTTTGCCCATTTTTGTATGATCTATAAAAAACACAAGCAGTGCCAAGCATATAGCAGATATAATAAACATCGCCACGTCAAGCCTTCCCACCGTTATGTTCCCTAAATGTATAGGCGTTCTTGATAAAATGGGTGGGTAGTTTCTAAATGTAGGGCCCACAAGCGCCAATACAATATTCTCCAAGAATATGGAAGCTCCCATGGCTGATATAATAAAATATAAAAATGGTGCTTTTCTCTCCCTAAGTGATTTATAAGCACCTCTTTCTATTAAGACAGCAAGCAGACACGTTGATAAAGCCGCCAATGGAAAAGCAATGTAAAATGGCAGTTTTGCTACTGTTATATAAAAATATCCGAAATAAGCCCCTAACATAATTACGCCACCGTGGGTAAAATTGGAAAAATTCATTATGCTGTAAACAAGTGAATATCCTACGGCCATAAGTGCGTATACGCTGCCTATGGAAAGACCGTTTATCAATTGCTGCATAAATTGTGACATCTCTTCACCCCTTAATTAAAATATGAGAGTCAAAAGCCGAAAGCTAAAAGCTGCTGGCTAAAAACTTAAAGACAAAATTAAGTGTTTTTTGAAATAAGGCTGAGGGCTAAAGTTTCGGAGCGAATTGACTCGCTCCGATGCTATAGCATGATATTAACCCTCAGCCGTTTTGCTTAAATATACAATTATAAACTATGTTTAATCCAACTTCGCAGAATATTTCTGCATAAACTTGTAACCGTCTCCATCAATCATGATAACAGCTGCTTCTTTGCCCTCAGGGTTATGAGTATCTTTGCCTATGCTGATTTTACCTGTTACACCGACAACTTCTGTAGTTTCATACGCTTCTGCAAGTTTAACGGGATCAGCTTCCCCAGCTCTTTCCAAACCATCCATGAACATCAATACGGCATCATGGGCCAAGTATCCGTTAAGTTCCATTTCTTTACCGTATTTATTTCTGTATCTGCTCTTAAGGTCCTGAACTTCAGGATCATCAAAGTCAACGTGATTAACAATAAAGCTTCCCTGAACAGCATCTTTTGCCATTGTAAATAATTGTTCCGATGGAACACCGTCACCACCCATAAGCGGTGCAGTAATACCTAATTCTCTTGCCTGGTTAGCTATTAAAGAAAATTCCTTAAAGAATATGGGCAGGAAAAGCACTTCGGCTTCAGCTTCTTTTATCTTGCTGAGCTGTGGCCTGAAGTCAACGTCGCCAAATTTGAAAGCTTCTTTGGCAACTATTTTACCACCTTTGCCTACAAAGAACTCTTCAAAGAACTCAGTCAAACCTTGTGAATAGTCATCTGCCACGTCATAAAGAACAGCAGCTTTGCTGAACTTCAAAACATCATACGCATATCCTGCTGCAACTGCGCCTTGGTATGGGTCTATGAAGCATACCCTGAAGTTAAAAGGTTTTACTTTGCCATCAAGAACTGTAACTTTTGGGTTTGTTGCAACTGTAGCGATATCGGGAACTTTTGCTTCTTCCAATACCGGAGCAATGGGTATAGCATTTCCGCTGGCATTTGGTCCGATTATTGTTACAACTTTATCCTGGCCTGTAAGCCTTTTTGCTACGTTAACAGCTTCCTGGGGATCTCCTTTGGTATCGTAACCTATCGCTTCTAATTTTTTACCGCCTAAAACTCCGCCTTTTTCATTAATTTCTTCAAAAAGCAGTTTTACCATGTTGAATTCGCACTGTCCGAATACGGCTTGGTCACCTGTCAATGAACCCATCCAGCCTACCTTTATAACGTCGGATTCAGCCCCGGCACCCTCTCCACCTGTTGGTGCTGGTTTTGAACAACCTGTCAATGCCAAAGATGCAATAAACAAAACAACAAGCAGCAATGATAGTGTTCTTTTCATTGATTTTCCTCCTCCATTTATTTGTTTTTATTCAAAACTATAAAGGTGTAAGAAAGACAGATATGTATGTATACCTTATATAGGTTTGTACATATTAATTATAAGTGCCACATTCAAATATAATCAGATATATTCAAAAATAATCACAAGTATCTGAATATTCTCTTATTTGAAAGTAAAAATTTTTAGAATGTATTTTCGCACAAGAAGAGCAAGCCTTCAAAAAACTTATTAAGATTAACCTTCCCGCCTGCGCCTTTTTTCCCTCTGATTTTATCCATTTCCGCCTTGACATTTTCAAAATCAAAGAGTGTGTTTGAATACTGTTGAAATGTGTCTGCATAATAGTCTTCTATACCGGCGTTTGCCATATTTATTAAACCTTCTTTTATTGACCTGCGAATTCTTTGTTTGACTATTTTGGGATTATCGCCTAAATGTTCGCATACACTGTCAATGCAGGATTCTTTATAGCACTTTTTATTTATTATAATATACTCACAAATAGAAATAATGTCATTGGTACCTTTGGCACCCAACATACCCAGTGCGCTTAATATGTATTTCATCTTTTTTATTCTATCCGAACTATCATTTTTATCAATCTCTTCATGTTTTACAACTTTTCTGATATACTTCAAAATTCTTTCCATTCGCACCTTTTCTGCCACTTTATTGACTACTTTTTCTACTTCTATCTTATTCAAAGGTTTTGAAATAAAAAACTCTATTCCCGAATAATACGAATCCGTTATAAGCTCCTTATCCGATACCTGTGATATCATTATAAAATTGATTTCCGGTTTTACTGATTTTATCTCTTTTACCAAGGTGTTGCCATCTAATTTAGGCATGAGCAAGTCCACCAAAACTATATCAGGGTTAGAAAGCATTATATCCTTTAGTGCGCTCTCACCATCATATGAAAAACCAACAATATCACCCATGTTTTTTTC
The DNA here is from genome assembly GCA_012522255.1 of Clostridiales bacterium. Classification (GTDB taxonomy): domain Bacteria; phylum Bacillota; class Clostridia; order Lutisporales; family Lutisporaceae; genus JAAYKT01. The sequence continues at coordinate 8,265 of JAAYKT010000487.1, read as the reverse complement.
TTCTATTATATTACTCAGGATTTTTACTATATTAATATCATCGTCTACAATATAATACCTCAAAGTTATTCCCCCTCAAAAATATCTTTTGGTATACTTATTCTAAATGTAGTGCCTTTGTTTATTTGAGAACTTACAGTAATTTCACCATCAAAAGTGTCCCTCGTCAAGTCGCTTACTAATGATAGGCCTATTCCTCTTTCTATGTTCCCGGTGGTTTCATCAAACTTCGTGGAAAAACCGGGATTGTATATGTAATCCAAATCACTTTTTTTAATTCCTCTTCCATTATCTTTTACTTCAAAAATATAATCCCTGCCTGTTTCATATATAGTTAGCCTCAGGACTCCTTTTTTCCTCTTCCCTATTGACTCTATGCTGTTGTTTATCAAGTTGTTAATTATTGACATAAGGTAAAAATGATTTTCTATATAAAAATCCGTACGAACATTAAATACAACACTTATATCCAGATTGTTGGCAAGTATATATTCTTTTATATCGGTCTCCAATATGTTGACAATATCATTTATATTCATCTTTGAATAATCAATCTTATCCTTGGATATTGCTTCCAAGCCTTTTATAATCCTTATATAATCCTTTTTTATTTCATGAACGTCTTTGGCAATATCTAAAGAAATATCTTTGATCTCCTTGGGATAATTGCCTTCAAATATTGTTTTGTAAGCATTATAAGATTTTTTCATAACATCCTCAATTTGAGTAATGTTTTTATTCATAAAATAAATTTCGCTTTTAAAACCCGAGGTAAGAAGCATAAGTTTACGATATCTTGATTCGTGCTCCTCTTTTATCAAAAAAGATCTGTAATGCTTGACCGATATAACGATACCAATTACTATGAAGGCTCTGACAGATGCAATTATAATCAGGTCCTTTATTATGGTCAGGCTCATATCTGCAACCCTTGTCCTGATGCTCATCTCAACAATGTTTGAAAAAAAGTCGCAGGCCAAAGCAGACAAAACAAACCTTGTTATGTCCTTTTTCATAGCCCTATAATAGGTCACATAGAATACGATACCATAAGTAAAATAAAAGAATACATCAGGCCCCACCAACTCAAAGGTAAGGTTTATATCCCTATTTCCCAAATAAACAATAACTCCCCTAAAAAGAGGTGAAACAATCCCTGTTGCAAATCCCACGATAACAGGGTTCAATTCTCCATAATTATAAAGAAATATCGGAAGCAATACTACAGATAGTGTTATAATAAAACCTTTTACAAAATAACTCAGGTTAAACTGTGATGCTAATGCAACGCATGCGGCGATGAGAAGTGTGTGCTTTATTTTATTCATTTTATCCTACCTTAAAGTACTTTATGTCATAAGTAACATCGTAACTTGCAGTAGTTGTGAATACAAATGTTGTCATAAATGAAAAATGTTTATTGTACACATATTAACATATTTTAAAAAGAAATGAAATAAAAAAATGGACAAAGCTTTTCCTCTGTCCCAAATTAGTTTCTGTTGGCATTATATTTAATTAATAATAGCAGATTATTGTATATGAATTGTAACCCTATGTTAGTTTCATTTTAACATTATACTTTCCAGTTCCAAGGGTTCTACACGCTTACCTGCCCTGTATGCACGCATGTTTCCGCCGGATATCTCATCTATAAGAGCAATATGTTTATCTGCCCCAACTCTGCCGAATTCAAATTTAATATCATAAAGCTCTAAATCCTTCTTTGCAAGTTCTTCTTTTATTATTTCTGCAATCTCCTTGGTCAATTTCACTAATACTTCGTATTCTTCTTTTGTCAATATGTTAAGCATGAGTAACCCGTCTTCAGTGATAAGAGGGTCCTGGCGTTCATCATCCTTCAATGTGATTTCCACATAAGCGTTTAGGGGCATTCCATCTTTTGCGTACATACCATAACGTCTTATAAAACTCCCAACAGCCCTATATCTGCATATTACTTCCAAGCCTTTCCCGAATGCCTCCGCCGGCATAACGGTCATGGTATTTTTTGCAATATCCGAATCTATATAATGAGTGGGGATACCCTTTTCCCTCAATTTTTTAAAAAACATTACAGTGAGGCTCAGTGCAGCCCTTCCCGCACCTTCCATAGTCAGTCCCACTGTATTGGCCCCGGGATCGAATACTCCGTTTTCACCTGTCACATCATCTTTGAATTTGAGCAGGTAATTCCCATCCTTTAGGGCATATACATCTTTTGTCTTTCCTTTGTAGACCATTTCCATAAACATCATTCCTTTCTGTTTCTTAACCTTATTTGTTTGTGAGGATTGGCTCTGTTACCTTTTGGTAATTGATGCCTTAGATAGAATAAGCTGATATTTCGGACTTTATAAATACTGTTTTTTATTTGCCGTAGGTTGCGTTGTGTAAAGATTTAGGGTATGTTAACACAGCGGAGGATAAGTTGCATCAACTGTTTGAGCATTTAATAAAAGCAAATAAACTAAGAAATACATAATTATAGGTGATATGTTTATGTCAATTATTTACCATGTGCGAGTTTTGATGCAACCCGGAGCAAGTTATAGATACCCTTAATCTTGTAACTCAGCAAACATCGGCTTTAAAAAACAGTATTAAAAGAAAATAGAAACACCACTTCGAGTGAATAAGTAGGCCGCTAATTAATTTTATACTCCGGTTCTATTTCTTCGTTATCGTGGCCGGATAAAACATTATACAACCTTGCAAAGGAGGCCTCTTCATAGGGTATTACAAAAATACCTCCTATCCCTAAAAACAAAGCTCCCAGGATGTTCCATCCTATAAAAGATAGATCCAATACAAACATATTCCACTTATGCCCGTCGGTCATATATCTGCTTTCTTTTCTGGCCTCGTCATAAGGCATATTGGGATCCTTGGATATGATGTAGGGAACCATCCTGTATTCATAGGATTTTATTATTCCCGGTATTATGAATAAGAGTGTACACAAAAAAATATACAAGCCTCTAAAAAACTGAGTTTTTACAATACCTAAATATTCTTCATTATTGAAAGTAGAAAAAAGCATGCCTACATTCGCTTCGTCATCCGCAAATGCTTTAAGAAAATATCTGACCTTACCTACCTCTATCACGCTGCCCACAAATATTGTAAAAAGCAAAGAAAAGGAAAAGCCTATGGGGATGAACCCTCTTGCTATTTTAAACTTATATGGAAACCCCATCTTTTTGAGTCCAAAATTAGTAATAGGATTACCTATACTAACTGATATATCATTTTTATGGAAGAATGATTCGTCATTATGAATAGTATTTTGCCACCCACCATTATTGGTAATGCCCCCACCCAAGACCAAGGCGATGAGGCAAACCAAAAAAGCTTTCAGATAGTGTTTTCTTAAAAAATCTCTTGCATAGGACTTTATTTCCCCTCTGGTCCACATAAAATCATCTCCCATATAATTGTAATATATTATTTCACTTATTAGAATCGCATTACCGATATATATTGTATGGCCGCAAGAGTTCCGGAACCTGAATTTCTAAACTCACTCCGGGCGAAATCAAAATTTATTCGTTACAACTAAATAATTTGGTGTGGGTTCTTCCACCGGTGCTCAGATTTCGCTTTTCCTGCGTTTCGCTAAGAAATTCAACGGTTCCTACACAATGCTGCCTTTACAATATAAGATCGATTAACGTGCTACTGTTATGATGCTATAATGCATCTAAAAAATATATCTAAGCAGAATTTTTGTGGAGGATCTTAGAATAGGTTAATGAAGTGAACGCCTGTAATTTTAACTGTGTGAGCGGGTTAGCGAGTTTTAAAATTACAGTGAACGAATTTACCTATTCTTAGGCCCGGAACTTTTTTTCTGCGTGATATATTTTTTTGAGCACTCATCGAGGCCGGCAGGTTTTGCCATACAAAATATATCGGTAAGTGAAATCGGGTAATTGTTACGCATCACTAATATTTTATTCCTCGTCAGTCCTTGCCATTACCCTATACAAAAATTCACATATAAATTTAAGCCATACTATAGCCACGATAGGCTGCAGATATCTGAAGTAAATAAAATGTATTTTAAAAGCCACGGTCTGAACCCAATTGCTGTTTAGGCTCAATGTAACATTCACAAAGTAAACATACATAAGTATCTGTAAAAGTGTAATAAAAAATATACCCTTTACAATTGTCTTTGGTTTCAATAACCCGAATTTAAAAAAACTTTTCATTATGTCTCCTTTACTTAAGTTCCAACATTACTGGGCAATGGTCGCTGCCCATCACTTCAGGGTGTATTTCCGCTTCCTTTATAAAATCCTTCATATGATCTGATACAATAAAATAGTCAATCCTCCATCCCACGTTCTTTTCCCTTGCCTTTCTCATATAAGACCACCAGGAATAAGCATTTTCTTTATCCGGGTAAAAATGCCTATATGTATCAATAAAGCCTGATTGCAAAAGGATGGTCATCTTCTCCCTTTCCTCATCGGTAAAACCTGCATTCCTCCTGTTGGTTGCCGGGTTTTTTAAATCTATTTCCTTATGGGCAACATTTAGATCCCCGCATAAAATCACAGGTTTTTCTACCGCAAGTTTCATCAAATATTCCCGAAAAGCATCCTCCCATTCCATTCTATAGCTAAGCCTGGCAAGCTCCGGCTGAGAATTCGGTGTATATACATTCACCAAATTAAAATCATCAAATTCCAAGGTAATAACTCTGCCTTCCTGATCATGTTCAGGGATATTGATTCCGTAATTTTCATTCAGTGGCTCTTTCTTGGTAAAAACTGCAGTCCCCGAATAGCCTTTTTTCTCGGCATAATTCCAATATTGATGGTATCCTTCGAGCTCCAGTTCTATTTGCCCCTCTTGTAATTTTATTTCCTGGGTGCAAAAAATATCCGCATCTATCTCATTAAAGTAATCCAAAAAGCCTTTTTTTACACAAGCCCTAAGGCCATTTACATTCCATGAAATCAGTTTCAAAACCTTAGCCTCCTTTCAAATGTTTCAATTTGCCCATATTTATTGACAACTTTTTAAACAAAAAGTTGCATTTTAAAATTCAATTCCTTTTCTTGCCTCTAATCCTGCCTGATAATAATGCTTGATTTCCTTCATTTCAGTAACCAAGTCAGCCATTTCTATTAGCTTATCCGGCGCATATCTTCCTGTTATAACAATTTCGGTGCTTGGCGCTTTATTTTTTAGCATTTCAATAACGTCTTCAAGTTCAAAAAGCTTATAATAAAGGGCAATATTTAACTCATCTAAGACAACCAAATCATAATTGCCTTCATTCAATATCTTTTTGCATATATCAAGGCCTTCCTTGGCAGCGCTTACGTCTTCCGGGGTGGGGTCACTATATATGAAACAATCTCTGCCGAACTGTCTTATTTCAAACCCCGGTAAATATTCTCCCGCTTTTAGCTCACTATAATCCATACCTTTTATAAATTGACCGAAAAACACCTTTTTCCCCGCACATACGGCTCTCAGGGACAAACCCAAAGCCGCAGTGGTCTTGCCCTTTCCATTACCGGTATATATATGTATTTTACCAATATTCACTTTATCTTCCCTCCGTTTTTACATATTTATCTAAAAACAGTATAAACTACTTTAAATAATTATAGCATAATGGATTTTTGAATAGTAGGGGTCAGGAACACAGGATTCCGGGCACCGGAATCTGTCCCCGTTATAAGTATTTTCTTGAAAAATTTTAGCACTCTGTCATAATAGTTATAACAGGACAATAACCTGTCCAATGAAGTTAAGCACATACATAGGGGGAATTATTTTGGATACAAGTTCCATTAAAAAATATGAAAAATTTTTACAAAACCATCCAAAGGGGCATTTTATGCAATCCCGAGAGTGGGCAAATATTAAATCAGAATGGCAAAATGAAATAATCACTGTAGAAGATGACAACGGTGAAATTAAAGGTTCCATGAGTCTTTTAATCAGAAAAATTCCCTTTTTTAATAGCACCATGATGTACAGCCCAAGGGGCCCTGTCTGTGATTCCCATGATAAAAAGACTTTAAAAGAACTTTTGGGAAAGGCCCGAGAGCTGTCAAAAAAGTATAGGTCTTACGCTTTGAAAATGGATCCGGATATTGAAATAGAAGATGCGGAATTTGAAAACATTGTAGAAGGTTTGGGGTTTAAGGTAAACAGGGGTTTGCGCAATTATGAAGGAATTCAACCTCGTTTCGTTTTCAGGCTTGATATAAAAGATAAGACCGAGGATGAGATAATGAAAGCATTTCATCATAAGACGAGATATAATATCAGGCTCAGTGAAAGAAAAGGTGTGATATGCAAAGTCGGTGAAAGAAAAGATATAGAGGTGTTCCATGACCTGATGGTTGAAACAGGAATAAGAGATAAATTCCTTATCAGAACAAAAGAATATTATGAATCTGTTTATGATTCCTTGGGGCCTGAACATGTAAGGCTATTTTTAGCCTACTATAATGGTGAAGCCATAGCGGGAACCATAGCAATTTTATATGGAAATAAGTGCTGGTACTTGTACGGCGCCAGCAGCAATTCCTACAGAAACCTCATGCCTAATTATCAATTGCAATGGAATATGATAAAATGGGCAATAGAATCCAAATGTGACATTTACGATTTCAGAGGTGTCCCGGGAAATATCGATGACAGCAATCCTATGGTAGGTTTATATAAATTTAAAGTCGGTTTCAAAGGCAAGTTTACCGAGTTTGTAGGTATGCTTGATTATGTTTTTAACCCCTTTGTTTATTTTTGTGCAGAAAATGGAATAATAGTGTTTAGAGAAATGCGCAGAAGATACAGAACCTTTAAAAACAGTTTTAAAAAAGAACCTGATAATGAAGGATTAACAGCCGAAGAATAAACTGATGAGGATGATATTATGAAGATAGAGGAAAGGGAATTCCTACCCGTAATACTTGGAAATGACATCAATACATATAGCGTTGCAAGGGCTTTTTATGAAGAATACAAAATCAAATCAATAGTGCTCGGCAAGTACAGAAGCGGTCCCAGCAATAACAGTAAGATTATTGATTTTTTTACAGATGAAAATATGGACAATCAAGATGACTTTTTACGAATAATTGACTCTTTTTCAGATAAATTTCAAAACAAAAAGATTATTTTATTGGCATGCGGAGACAGCTATGCGGAACTTATCATAAAAAACAAAAATAATTTTAAAGATAATGTTATCGCCCCTTATATTGACGAACCTTTAATGCATGATTTGATTAAAAAAAGCAGTTTCTATGAAATGTGCGAAAAGCACGGTTTGGATTATCCCAAAACCATCATACATGATAAAAGCATGGGGATTGAATTCGTACCGCCTTTTGAATTCCCAATCATTATTAAGCCCTCAAACAGCATCAGCTATTGGGAAAATCCTTTTGACAGCCAGAAAAAGGTATATAAATTGTATGATCAGAAAAGCTTGCAAAAAGTATTGAATGAAATTTACTTGGCGGGCTATGATGACAGTCTGATAATTCAGGAATTTGTACCGGGTGAAGATACAAATCTTAGAATAATGATAACTTTTTCCGGAAAAGATAAAAAAGTGAAACTTATGGCACTGGCACAAGTCATGATGGAAGAGCGCACCCCCCATGGTATTGGTAACAGTGCTATGCAGATGAATGAGTATAATAAAGGCCTTTCAATAATACTAAAAAACTTCTTAGAAAATATTGGCTATGAGGGTTATGCAACCTTTGATGTTAAATATGATTACAGGGACGATAAGTTTAAGGTCTTAGAAGTGAACTTAAGGCAGGGGCGCAGTAATTTTTTTGTCACCGGTGCAGGGTATAATCTTGTTAGATATGTTGTAGAGGACTATGTATATGGCAGAGATACAGGCTTTACCATTGCCAAAGCAGAAAATCTCTGGACTGTTGTTCCTATAAGTATCGGCTATAAATATGTAAAAGACAAAAATCATGTGGCAAGAATAAAGCAATTGGCCGGGGAAGGCAAATATGTCAATCCGCTGTTTTTAAAAGGCGACAATAATATAAAAAGGCTTATGTTTTTATTTAAGAACAGTTTAAGTCAACACCTCAAGTTTAAGAAATATTACAATCAGATGTAAATCAGTGAAGAATCTAAAGACACCTGGTAATATGTCAAGACAAAAAATAAAAACAATTGAAAAATAAATTTAACATAAGCTTAAAAAAGTGTACACTTAATAAAGCCTAACGAAATCCACTAATAAAATGGAAGCTGTAG
>JAAYKT010000486.1 GCA_012522255.1 Clostridiales bacterium | reverse complement strand
GTGCCTGTTTCCTCTTTTATAAAAACAGTTTCAGCTAGCTTTTCAGATAATAGCGCCGACCTTTGTTGCCCTTGGGACCCGAAATTTCTCAATTCCTTACCTTTAATACTAAAATTCAACTCGTCTCTGTGCGGCCCCCAATTGGTATTGCCTCGTCTTATATCCTTCGGCCTGCCTTCTTCAATAGTTTTTCCATATATAGATTGAATATTATTTAGATTATAGTCTTTTATGTAAAATGAAGGTCTGTACTCCAATAAGAGTTCTTCCTTACCCCCTGACAGTTCATTATTTATGTTGTTTACACAGTCTTTTATAGTATTTACAAAGTTAAATCTTTCTATCATAATATTGGAACCGTATTCGATTAATTGAGCATCCCATATATCCAATGTCCTCTCTATTTCTCCGCCTTTTTTATCACTGGATAAAAGGGAATTTCTTTGTCCCAATATCTTTAAGTATTGAATAAGATTATAAAAATATCTGACTCTTGCTTGAGAAAGTATGGCATCTATAAATTTTCTTCTTTCGGAAGGGCCTTCTTTTATTATTTTTAAATGATCCGGAGAAAAAATTACAGTATTAAGTTTACCAAGAATGTCACCTATTTTTTCTATTTTTATTCCATTTATTTTTATCTGCTTTTTCTGGTTTCTTTTTATGTAAAATTCTATGCTTCCTTCTATTTCATTTTTTTCAAAATCCAAATATACCTTACACTGATCCTTGCCCCATTTTATCATTTCATTATACTTCTGAGTCCTATAGGATTTACCTATGGAAGTAAGATAAATTGCTTCTAATATATTTGTTTTGCCTTGAGCATTTTCACCAAAAAAAATATTAATACCAGGACAAAGCTCTATCTTTTCCTCTTCATAATTTCTAAAATTTTTTAGATATATGGTTTTTATATTCAAACGAAGCACTCCCCGAGTTTTACACTATTTTGAATCTTTCTTTTTCATATTCAATTATATCCCGGGGTACCAGTTTTCTTCCCCTTGAATATTCAATATCTCCATTTACTTTAACTTTGCCTTCACTTATTATAAATTTTGCCTCTCCTCCGGTTGACGCTATTCCCTGATACTTCAAAAATTGATCAAGTTTAATATATTCGGTTATTATTTTTACTTCCTTTATAACGGTTTTCAAGTTCTTTATCTCCTTCTTACCGGAAGTACCAGATACAAAAATCCGGAATCTTTTGATGCTCTTATTATACTGGGGCTTACATTTGTCGTAAATTCTATTTCGATTTCTTCGTTGTTTATCACTTTTAATGCTTCTATTATATATCTCGGATTAAAAGCTATTTCTATATCTCCGCCGCTTTTTTCTATTTTTAACTCTTCATGTACATTACCTTTTTCTGAATTGGATCTAATGTTTAAAATATCATCAAATATTTCAAACCTTATTGTTTTACCACTATCTTTGGCAAAAAGTGCCGCTCTGTCGCAGGCCTCCAAAAGTTTTGACTTTTCTGTTTTTATTTTTATATTGTGTTCGCTCGGTATCAATTGCTTATAATTTATGAACTCGCCTTCAAGCAGCCTTGAAATAATAATTGTTTCTCCTATTTGGAAAAGTATTTGATTCTTTGATATAAAAACATGTATTATCTCATCTTTTTCTTCTAATATTTTACCTATTTCTATTAATGTCTTTCCCGGAATAATAGCACTGATTTTGGTATCGTTTAATAATTTATTGTTTTTTACCGCCATCCTATAGCCATCCAAAGCGACCATGGTTACCTTATCGCCGTCTGCCTCTAATAAAGCCCCTGTTAGTATTGGTCTTATTTCATCATTGGATACTGCAAATATTGTTTGTCTTATCATTTCCTTAAATATGGTATCAGGTATTGTAAATTCTTGTTCTTTATCTACCTCCGGCAATTGAGGAAACTCGTCCTGAGGCAATCCCAATATTTCTATTTCGGTGCCTTCGCTTTTTATTACGACAAAACCATCTTTTGTTACTATTTCAACCTCTGAATCCGGTAGCTTTCTTACTATATTGCCTATTGTATCAGAAGCCATTACCAAACTGCCGGGTTCCAATACATCTACATTAATTGATGTTTCTATGCCTAACTCCAGGTCTGTTGATATAAGAGTAAGTTTACCGCCTTCGGCTAAAAAAAGTATTCCTTCTAATATTGGCAAAGTTGTTTTTGAAGGAACAGCTTTTTCAACGATACTTATGCTTTCTAACAGTAAATTTTTTGTAGTTATAATTCTCAATGTGTATAACCTCCATTTCTTTTAATTTATATATAATAATATAAATATTTATAGTCGTAGTAGTTG
>JAAYKT010000485.1 GCA_012522255.1 Clostridiales bacterium | reverse complement strand
TCGTTGCCGTATCATCCACAGTCCAAGTTAAACCTATTTTTGCACAGATTAAAAATAAAAGAGTAATAAGCAAGCATCTAAGAATAACCACTGCATTTTTTTTAGCCCTGCCTTTTCTTTTCAAACCTTTTGATGAAAAAATTATTATGGCAATCCCAATCGGTATAAGCACCAACCAGATTGGATTAACAATATCAAACCCCACGATTATACACCGCCCATTCGATGAAAAGTATAAGAATAATAATCATAATGAAGATTTTATCCAAGTCAAAAACCGCATTACCCTTCACTTGCTCTGAAGTGTCATTTTTTAATGCAGACCAATTCAAAAAAGCGTTCGTCGATTCCACAGTAGGAAAATTAACAGCAAAATATTTTTTATAGGTTTTATCGTTCATCACAAAGTTTGCAATATATATACCTGTTTCATCTGTATTGCTATATCCATAGGGCAATATACTTTCCTTAATCTTCACTGTCTTTTTTGAAGGAGATGTTATTTCCATCTCTTTTATATCAGGCGCAAATATCAAATCAATGGTTTCCCCACTTTCATAATAACCTTTCCCCTTTGGTTCCATATTCGTCAGTCTAAATACTATGTTATAAATTAGTATTGGGAAAGATGGAGTCAAAGGCAAATCACTTTCGTGTAAATCAAAGGTAATATAAGCAATCTGTCTGCCTTCCGATATACCGATGCCGGCTAATACTCCTTTTTCAGACACTATCACAGGTTCAGCCCAAACCGGTTTTTTAAATATTTTTGCCCTGTTAATGTAAAAACCATGGTTTTCTATATGCTTGTTTATAGAACTATCGGGTTGAAAATAAGCTGCTATGCCCATTGCGTTATCCGCCAATTCAAGCAAGTTATTTTTATCGATATTTACTAAAAAAACTGCACCTGCCCTTGGCATGGTATCCGGTGTAAAATCGTCAAATATATACAAATCAAAATATTCATTTAAAGCATCAATACTCTCTGTTTTGTACAATTCCAGATTTTCTATAGCCAACAGTGCCCGCTCTAAGAATGTATTCCCTTTTGAAAACATAAGAATTTTCTTCTTTTCAGCATTCTCCATTGTTAAATAAGCTCTGTCATCATCTATAAGAGCATCTGAAGGCGATAGTTCAGCCATTAGATAGTTAAAGCTTTTTTCAATACCATAAAAATAAACGGAAGCTATACTGCCGCTTTTGATTTCTAACTCCTTTAATTCAATCAGGCTGTCATCGCCATAAAGGGAAATTTCTTTTATTTGACTGTTATCACCATTATTCTGTACTCTTACCAATACGGTGCAACCGTCTTCTTCTTCTTTATAAGATATATTTATTATAGCGGCATTTTCGCCACTGCCTCCAAGATTTATCACTTCACCTATCATGTCATTTAAGACGAAGGGTTCATCTGTATAAGCCAGCACTTTAACATCCTGATACTGATTATAAATTGCCTTTATAATTGATTTTTGCTTTTCTAAATTCCCTTCCATATCGCTTTTTTTTATAGCTTTTATTGTATTTATAATTTCAGCTTTGTCTTTTATATTGCTTATTTCAATTTTTGCATCACCGGCTGATGATATAACTGTAAAAAATGAATTGTGCTCAGCTTCTTTCACAATGTTTTCTGCCATGTTTTTTGCAATCTCAAGTCTGCTTTTCTCTTTTAGAAGCGCATTCATACTGCCACTGTTATCAATGACAATAATAATATTACCACTTAAAGCTTTTTGTGTTTTAATATAAGGTTTAGCCAAAGTAATTATTATTAAAAAAGCAGCTAAAAGCTGTAATATCATCAATATATTATTCTTTAATTTTTGCCAGGGTTTTTTTACCTCCGAATTAGCCATTACCGTTTTCCAAAGATATAGGCTGGATATTTCCTTTTCTTCATGTTCTTCTTTAAGAAGATACATTAAAACAATCAGTCCTAAAAAAGGTAAAAGCCAAAATGCATTAAC
>JAAYKT010000484.1 GCA_012522255.1 Clostridiales bacterium | reverse complement strand
TTATCCAAATATAAAATATTATTATTTTCACAGATTTGTTTTAATTCCGCATTTGTATTAGATATTACCATTTTAGGAGATTCTACAACTATTAATGCAAAATGGTATTTTTTGCTCCAAGCAATCATATCCATTAAACGTTGATAAACCATTGAATCTATTTGAATAGGTTCCGCTTTAGCATAGGTAAGTTCAAACTTTTTTTGATTGGATTCCAAAGGAGCATATCCTAAAGGGCTTGATTTTTTGTTTATCTGAAAGGTATTAAAAAGGCTAATAAATATATTGCTGTACCTGTATGTATTCACCCTGATTTTCACAGGAAAAGTAATATCTTCAATCTCATTTAAGGTTTGATGGATATATGAATCTTTATAATAATAAATTCCCAAATCATTTTTTAATCTTTCTTTCCATCTTCCACTTAAAAGAGTAGGCTCTAATTCAAAAATGACAAGTTTAGGAACTTTTCTTTTAATAACATTATTTAAAACACAACTGTTGTAATGCAAGCCACAACCATCAATTCCTGTATTATATACACTTAAACTAAGCATATCTCTCATCATAGGCGCATTGTAATGATGATTTGCTCGGGAAGAACCTAGAATAATGACATCTGCTTGAACTTTTTTATTGGCTGCATATTGCTGGGAAATACGTGTGCCTGTTTCGGGCACATTTTCAACTAAAGTATCCCCTATCCATCCTATCAATGCATCCACTAGTAAAAATCCCAACACAAAAACAAGGGATGTTTTTAGAAATTTAAGGAAATCATTTTTCATAATTAGAATTGAAAATAAATAAATTGCCCCCCGTCCAATACACCCATGGATAAGATAAATGCCATCAAAGCAATCGCCGATGCATAGCTAATCACAACATGTTTTGAATGCAAAAAGTTGCATTTGATACTAAACTCATCTTTAACATCTTTAAACAAAAGTATAACTAAAGATAAAAGACCTGCAAAAACGGCATCTGCATCTATAAATAAACTTCCTTGTGCGGTAAAGACTTTGCGTATGACTTCAAAAGCATCCGTTATAGAATTTGCTCTAAAAAATATCCAAGCAAAATCGGCCAATATAAAAACCATCAGGATATCCCATAGTTTTTGCAGGGTTTTCGGCAAGTGAAGGGCAGGGATGTATTTTTTCTTTAACACCCCTATTATCAAATAAAGCCCGTGCAAGCTGCCCCAAGTAAAGAAAGTCCAATTGGCACCGTGCCACATACCGCTTACCACAAAGGTAATAAAGAGGTTCAAGAGATGTCGCCAAGGCTTTACCCTGTTGCCTCCTATGGAAATATAGAGATAATCTTTAAACCAGGTGGACAAGGAAATGTGCCAGCGTTTCCAAAATTCACTGATGGATACGGCAAAATAAGGTCGGTGGAAGTTTTCCATTAACTTATACCCCATCACTTTTGCTGCACCTATGGCAATGAGGGAATAACCGGCAAAGTCGCCGTAAATCTGAAAAGCAAAAAAGAAGGTAGCCAAGGCTAACGAAGTTCCGTCGTGCTGTCCTTCATTATTAGATACGGCATCAACATACAAGCCCATACGGGCGGCAACGCATGGGTTCATAAAATAGCCCCAAAGGATGAGCTTAAGGCCTTCTACGGCGGCACCGTAATTA
>JAAYKT010000483.1 GCA_012522255.1 Clostridiales bacterium | reverse complement strand
TTATAAATGTAAAAACCTCGTTTTATGTTATAATAATAAAAAACAGTTCGAGGTTGTTTTTCTTATCATAATCAAATTAGATTACAAGATACATGAGGTTTATAATTCTGTTACTGAGGAGATAAAAATGTTACGAAGGTATGTAGAACAGATACTAAGCATCTATAACTATATAGATGGTTTGGTGGTTACAAATAATAAAGGCGTAATTGAATACTATATCACCTATAGGCCTGATGTTAACAGATTAAAACAGGAGGATGTTATAGGCAAGCATATATTGGAGGTATATCCGGATTTGACTTCGGAAACAAGCAGCATAATGAGGGTGTTGAGGAACGGTAAGCCTATATTTAATGAAAGGCAATATTTAAAAACCTATAAAGGGCAATCAATATATGCGGTAAATAACACCATGCCCATTGTTTCCGGCGAAGAGATTATTGGAGCGGTCGATGTATCAAAGTATTTGGATCCGGAAGTGCAAAGACAGAATATAACTTTGTCGTTCAAGAATAATCGCCTGCCGAAAAATAAAGATCAACTCTATTCCGTAGACGACATAATAACTAATGATAATTCAATGCTGGAAATAAAAGAAAATATTTTAAAAGTATCAAAAACAAATTCCACAGTTCTCATTTATGGCGTTACAGGAACGGGAAAGGAGTTAGTTGCACAATCAATTCACAAACATAGCGACGGCTGTGAAAAACCTTTTGTATCACAAAACTGTGCCGCTATACCTTCCACGTTATTGGAAAGCATATTGTTTGGTACGGTAAAAGGCAGCTATACCGGAGCCGAGAATAAAAAGGGACTTTTTGAAGTTGCGGAAGGCGGAACTCCTTTTTTGGATGAGATAAATTCGATGGAAATAAGCGTTCAAGCAAAGATACTAAAAGCGATAGAAGAAAAAAAGATACGCAGGGTGGGAGGTATTGAACCTATAGATATTAATGTCAGAATCATTTCCGCAGTCAATGAAGAACCCCATAAAGCGATAAAAGAAGGCAGGTTAAGAGAGGACTTGTTTTACAGGCTAAGTGTAGTGCAATTCAATTTACCGAGTCTTAGGGAAAGGCATAGGGATATAAAACTGTTGACAAGTTATTTTATAGATAAATATAACAGGCAAATGGATAGAAGAGTTATCGGCATAAATGAAAAGGTGGAGGAATTGTTTAACAGCTATTCTTGGCCGGGGAATATAAGGGAGTTAAAAAATGTAATTGAAGGCGCTTTCAATCTTATTTCAGGAAATCTGATACAGGAAAAGGACTTACCCGATTATTTGCGGAATAGCGAATTGGAATATGAAGGCAGAATCGAAAGCGCTTTAGGCAATATACCGCTCAATGTAATGGTTGAGGAATTTGAAAAAAGGATAATAGAAATGGCTATTGAAAAAACAAGTAGCAAAGTAGAAGCAGCAAAACTTTTAGGTATTTCAAAACAACTTATTCAATATAAAACAGATAAGTACGGGCTTTAAAATCATATAAAAACAGGACAAGGGGTAAAGTTTATTTTACTTAACGGTAAAGTAAATTTTACCCTTTTGTTTTTCCGTAGAAAATTCTCCGATTTAAAGGTATAGAAAGCCGATAAATAGCCAACTATCAGGGAAGAGATTTTTTGGACGGTTTGGCATGATTTTTGCGTATTTAATTGTCAGCATAATCTACAAATTTTTGTGCTAAAGGGGGGGTTGCATTTAAGCCTGAAGTTTAATTTATAAGTATACAGTTAATTAGTGCTTTTAAGGAGGAGTTGTATGAGTTTGGTTAATTTTGATATTGATGCAATACCGGGAGAAAGATGGTTCCCCAAAGAAACTTTTTTTGAAGAAGATATGCAATTATACTGGGGTGACTGGGGTGTAGCTTCTGAGGTGGATGCATTGAAAGCAGTTTTAATGAGACGTCCGGGCAAAGAGATTGAAAATTTTGATTACAATGAAGTAAGATTTAAATCAACTATAAACGTAGAAAAATTCAGACAAGAGCATGATAATCTGGCTCAGATTTACAAAGAACATGACATTAAGGTATATTATGTGGAAAACCAAAGAGAAGATAGACCTAACGCGCTGTTTATGCGAGATTTGGTATTTATGACTCCTGAAGGTGCCATAGTAACGAGGCCTGCAATGGCGGCAAGAAGAGGCGAAGAGAGATATGTAGCGGAGACCCTTGCCAAGATAGGTGTACCTATAGTTCGAACAATAAACGGTAACTGTACATTTGAGGGTGCTATGGGTATGTGGGTTGACAGGCAAACGGTAATCCTGGCCACAGGCAGCAGGACAAACAAGGCGGGATATGAACAGGTAGAGTATGAACTGAAAAGGATGGGAGTTAGTGACATAATTCATATGCAAATTC
>JAAYKT010000482.1 GCA_012522255.1 Clostridiales bacterium | reverse complement strand
TACTATTCAGCCCATATGGATATGTTTTTCAGGGTAAAGGCCAGCCACATATTATTGGAAACAGAAAATGAGGCAAAAGATATATTAAATATGGTTCATGCGGGTGAAGATTTTAACGAATTGGCCAAGAAGTTTTCAATTGATCCAAGCGTTCAGGAAAACAATGGAGACTTGGGTTATTTCAGGCATGGGGCAATGGTTGAACCTTTTGAAGAGGCGGCTTTTGCATTAAAACCCGGTGAGGTTAGTGATATTGTAAAAAGCCAATACGGGTATCATATAATAAAAGTTGAAGATAAAAAGATAGATAAGTTGGAAGATGTAAGAGATGAACTTAAAACAAATATGCTGATGGCGAAAAAGAATTCTGATTTCAGTGATACATTTGGAAAAATGTACAATGAGGCAAAGATTGAAAAATACTTAAAAAATTTATAATTTAGATAGGCAAGGTTAATTTTCTATAATTGCAAATATGTGCATAAAAGCTTACCCTCTGATAGATAATAAGAATTGACACGGTTAAACTTATTTACAAAGGAGGGTAAAATTATGAAGGCAACCGGAATAGTTAGGCGTATAGATGATCTTGGAAGAGTCGTAATACCAAAAGAGATAAGAAGAACGCTGCGCATCAGGGAAGGCGACCCCTTGGAGATTTTTACGGATAGAGAAGGGGAAGTTATTTTAAAAAAATACTCTCCCATCGGTGAGTTAAGTGACTTTGCAAAGGAATATGCAGATTCTCTACATAGCTCATTAAATCATATAGCATGTATAGCAGATCACGATGTTATAATTGCAGTATCCGGTATCTCCAAAAAGGAACTTATGGATAAAAAAGTCAGCCCCGATATTGACAAAATAATTGATGAAAAAACCACTATTGTATTTGACGGCAGTAATGGAAATAAAATGATCAATATTACATCAGATGAAGAAGGAACACCTAAATATGCCGCCGGAGTTGTAGCACCTATTACTTCAGAAGGAGACCCCATTGGAGCTGTAATCATTCTTAGTAAAGAATCAAATATAAAAATGGGTGATTTGGAAAAGAAAATTGCGGAGACTGCGGCAAATTTTTTGGGTAAGCAAATGGAAGATTAATCAAAAGATGGCAGCCGCCTTTTATAAGCTGCCATCTTTTGTTTTTATGAGCGTGCTTTGGTTCTATCACAGTTGAATTTTGTATATTTTAGATTATAGATATGTTAGAATGTATTTGTCTATAGATGGAATTTGGAGGTCAATATGAAAAGCAGCAAACAATCCTTTGTAAAAGGTGCCTTGGTGCTTACCGTATCGGGAATAATAGCCAAGGTTTTGGGCGCAATATATAGAATACCTTTAGGACAAATTATCACTTCAGAAGGTATGGCCTATTACCAAACTGCTTATGATTTATATATATTGGCCTTGAATTTTTCTTCTTACTCTGTGCCAATCGCAATATCCAAGTTGGTTTCAGAAAGAATTGAGATGGGGCGTAAACTTGAAGCACACAAAGTCTTCAAAATAGCCTTATCTATGTTAGCTATATTGGGAGCATCTCTATCAATAGTTCTTTTTTTTAATGCCAAATATTTTTCATTACTGGTTAAAAACCCCGGTTCTTATTATGCAATCCTGGCAGTATCACCTGCTATTTTTACCGTATCTATAAGTGCTGCTTACAGAGGTTATTTTCAGGGAATGCAAAACATGAATCCCAGTGCGGTATCACAAGTAATAGAACAGATAACAAGGGTATCAGCAGGTTTTATTTTAGCTGTTGTGTTAATGCCTTTGGGGTTTGAGCAGGCTGCTTCGGGTGCAGTTTTTGGCACCGCTATCGGAGGAATTTTCAGTTTTGTCACCTTATATTTCATATATATGAAGAATAGAAAAAGTATATATGAAGATATAAAAACCGATAAGGGATTAAAGGTTGACAGCACAGGAAGCATTATAAACAAAATAATAAGATTTTCGATACCCATAACAATAGGGGGAAGTATCATGCCTATTATGGGATTGCTGGATACATTTATTGTTATGGATAGACTTCAGGCAGCTGGCTTTAGTCAGCAAACAGCAACAATGCTGTTCGGTCAGTTAAAAGCCATTGCCACATCCTTTATAAATTTACCACAAGTATTTACTATCTCATTGGCAGTAAGTTTGGTGCCATCGATTTCCGAATCTATGGCGAAAAACGATATTATTACAGTAAAGAAAAAAAGTGAATTAGCGATAAAGATGAGTATGCTGTTAGGCATGCCTGCTGCGGCAGGGCTTTTCATTTTGGCAAACCCCATAATGCAGATGTTTTATCCAAAAGAACCCGCAACATTAGGCATGTCGCTTAAGTATCTTTCCTCTGCAATAGTCTTTCTAACCTTGGTTCAAACAATGACGGGTATACTTCAAGGAATGAATAAGGAAAAGATACCTGTAATCAATTTGACTATTGGAGCCGTTGTAAAAGCATTTATAAGCTATTTTTTGACTTCGATACCAAGCATAAATATAAAAGGTGCAGCTCTTGGAACGGTTATAGGTTATGCAGTTGCCACAGTTTTAAACTTAAGGGCAATTGTTAAATATCAGGGAAAAGGCTTGGGAATAATAAGTACAATGGTAAAACCCATATTCGTAACAACGGTTATGTCTGTGGTTGCTTTTTATGTTTATAAGTTTTCTTATATATATACTTTGAGGAATTCATTTTCCACATTGCTCAGTATATTTGCTTCAATTTTTGTATATTTGATATTGATAATTATTACCGGAGGTTTAAAGGCGGAGGAACTTGAAATGATTCCCGGAGGTCAAAAACTTTCAAGATTGCTGAAGAAAAAAGGAATGGTTTAGGAAGGTGATATTTACATGGGTAAAATAATAATCGTAGGCTTGGGCCCTGCTGATTATGATAGTTTAACAATAAAAACGGCTAAAATTCTTAAGTCTGCAAAATGTTTAATTTTAAGAACAGAGAAACACCCTTTAATTAATGATTTAATAAAAGAGGGAATAAATTTTCAAAGCTGTGATGATATTTACGAAACTTCCGAAGATTTTGATGAAGTGTACGAAAGAATATCCGACAGAGTTATTCATTTATCAAAAGAAAATTCGGAAATTGTATACGCTGTACCCGGACATCCCTTTACATATGAGAAAAGCGTTCAGTTAATTATTGAAAAATCAAAAGGTGTTGCGAAGATACAACTGGAATCTGCTCTAAGTTTTATAGATGCCTTATCTGTTGCATTAAAGGTTGATTTATCATCAGGCATAAAAATAATAGACGGGTTAAGAATGGAAGAACAAAAACCGGATGTAAATTGTGCCAACATAATAACACAGGTTTATAATGATTATATAGCGTCTGAAGTGAAATTAAGCCTTATGGATTATTATAAGGATGAACAGGAAATATGCATAATCAAGGGCGCAGGGGCCAAAGACTTAGAAAGCATACAATGGGTTGAGTTGCATGAAGTGGATAAGATCGGTAAAATGGATTATTTAACAAGCATCTATATACCAAAAGTTGAAAAAGATAAAAAATATAGCAGTGTAGATGACTTGGTAACTTTAATAAAAGTATTAAGGGGAGAAAACGGTTGCCCTTGGGATAAGAAGCAAGACCACAATACTTTAAAGCCGTATTTAATTGAAGAATGTTATGAGGTTATAGATGCCATTGATAAAAACGATACAGAAGCTGTGGTTGAAGAATTAGGTGATGTACTCCTGCAGGTTTTGCTTCATGCACAAATAGGTAAAGAAGACGGGGAGTTCGATTTAAGGGATATAGCAACCGTGTTGAATAATAAACTTGTTAACAGGCATCCCCATGTATTTGGCAGCGCATCAGTTTCAGACGAAACAGGGGCTAAGAAAAGCTGGGAGGAATCCAAAAAAGAAGAAAAGGGAATTAAAAGATATTCAGATATACTGATAGACATACCAAAAGCAATGCCATCATTAACAAGAAGTTATAAGATCCAAGAAAAGGCGGCATTGGCAGGATTTGATTGGGACGATGTAACTGGGGCTATGAATAAGGTGGATGAAGAGTTAACTGAGTTAAAAGAAGTATATAAGTCATCAAAAATTGATAGAATAATAGAAGAGACAGGTGATTTACTATTCTCAGTAGTAAATGTTGCAAGGTTCTTAAAAATACAACCGGAATTAGCTCTGAATGCAACTATTGAAAAATTTATTAACAGATTTGAATTAATGGAAGAAATAGCCTTGAGTCTTGGCAAAAACCTTGCTATAATGACCTTACATGAGATGGATATGTTGTGGAACAAGGCAAAAACACATGAGATAACTAAAAATAATAAAAATAGTAAGTAAAAGAAGGATTTTTGCCAAATATAGAGAATAGCTTATAGAACTCATGAATAAATAATTAGGAGGGATTATTTAATGAACAAAGCTGAACTTATTGCTAGCATGGCTGAAAAATGCGAATTGACTAAAAAGGATACTGAAAAAGCGCTTAAAGCATTTATTGATTCCGTAAAAGAAAGTCTTGCAAATGGAGAAAAGGTACAATTAGTTGGTTTTGGAACCTTTGAGGTAAAGCAAAGAGCTGCAAGAGTGGGCAGAAACCCAAGAACAAAAGAAGAAATCAAGATACCGGCTTCGAAGGCACCTGCATTTAAACCGGGAAAAGAGTTAAAGGAATCAGTTAACAAATAACTATAGGGTTACATAGAAAATCAGGTTAGCAGTGATAGCCTGATTTTTTGTTGCTATAAAATAATTATTCATGGATGTGATAGAAATGAGATTGGATAAATTTCTTAAGGTTTCACGTTTGATAAAAAGACGAACTGTTGCCAAGGAGGCGTGTGAAGGGGACAAAGTTTTTTTAAACGGTAAAAATGCAAAGCCGGGCACGGAGGTAGAAATTGGTGATATTATAGAAATTGTGTATGGTGATAGAAGAATAAAAGTTGAGATAATAAATATTAATGAAAAAGCAATGAAAGGTGAAGCAAAGGAAATGTATAGGATTTTAGAATCTTAGGGCATTCATATTATACAAAACTGCGCATATAGATGGTATAAAAAGAATTATAGTTTCTATGCTTTAAAATCAGGAGGTTTTTATATGGATGTTGATAGGGACAAAAAGGGAAAACAGCATAGATTAGTATTGGAGGACAGGGAAAAACTCCAAATAAGCGGAATTACCGATGTGGGCAGTTTTAATGATAATACGGTTGTAATAAGCACTGAATTAGGGGATTTGGTGATAAAGGGTGATGATCTTCATATAGTGAGTCTTGATGTTAATGCAGGAAATATAATTATACAAGGTTTTATCTTTTCCTGTGTCTATGCAGAAAAAGCCCTGTATAAAAAAGAAAAAGGCTTTTTTAAAAGCATGTTTAAATAAGAGGTTGCTATATGGAAACAGTACAGTTTCAGATTTTTATGTTTTCTATAACACTATATGGCGGATTCCTGATTGGTGTTTTGTATGATATATATAGGGCAATAAGAGGCACCGGAAGAAAAAAAGGATTGATTACATCTATATGGGACATACTGTTTTTGATTATATCATTTTTTATAGTTATTAATGTTGTATTTTCAAGCATCTTTGGTGATTTAAGAGCCTATATTTTTATTGGCTTCATAGTTGGCTTTTTTTTGTATGAAAAAATAGCAGGAAGGATTTTTCAGGTTTTACTGTTAAAGATTTTCACAATAATTAATCTATCGGTAAAAAAATGTATAAGGTTTGTTTCCGCGCCTTTTAAACTTTTATGGGGAATAATTACAAAACCTTTCACCATAATTCTTGTTTACATTAAGAAAATAACAGTTAAATTTAAAAATGTTGCTGAAATTCCAAAAAAGGCTTTGAAAGAATGGGGAAAGTATTATAAACTATTAGTTAAAAGGGACAAGAGTTGAAGATTTGTTATTGTTTTATGATGATTGCTGTGTCAACAGTAAAAGAGCTGATCTGATGGGGGGGATAGCAATGACAAAAGGCAGAAAAGGCAAGAAAGTAGTTTGGACAAGATTATTTGTTTTTGTTTTTTTTATTTATGCCTTATTCGTTATTGCCAATCAGCAGTATTCCATACACAAGCTTAACAAAGTAAAAGCCGAAGTCCAAAAAAATGTTGATGCTTCGAAAATGGAGAATGAAAGGTTAAAAAATCTGCTCAAGAATGCCAAAGATGAAAAAAACCTGGAAAGAATGGCAAGAGAGCAACTTGGTCTTATTAAACCCGGGGAGACGGTTTATGTTGACCAATCCTCATCGGATGTTTATTTGCATGAAGGGGGTAATTAGTTGTAGCATTCCTGTGTTTTCTGCATTAGCTGTATCAATAATAGATAAATGTTTTAACCCTATGCAAATAAAAAAGGAGGAATTTTTTTAGTATGCCTATAGAGGAAGGTATGATACTTGAAGGTACTGTGGCTAATATAGCAAAATTCGGGGCTTTCGTTCAATTGACCGGAGGGAAAACGGGGCTTGTGCATATTTCGGAAATTGCAGATACTTATATAAAAGATATAAGCAATTATCTGATCGAGAGGCAAAAAGTCATGGTTAAGGTTTTGAATATCGATAAAGATGGAAGAATTAATTTATCAATTAAGCAAGCCAAAACAATTAAAAAAAATACGAAACCCGCGGAAATAGATTGGCAGCAGGAGTTCAGTAAGAATCAAGCGGGAAATTTTGAAGATATATTAGCGAAATTTATGAAAGAAAGCGAAGAGAAACTTCAAGAGTTCAGTAAAAACAGAGATTCAAAAAGAAGTGGCGGGTACAATCGTAAAAACGAATTTGCCCAAAGATAGATTTGCTATAAAGACTTGGCTTTATTAATAGGTAGCATATTATGTATGTTACCTATATTATTGTTTTACGGAATTAGAAACAATGCGAAGGAGACCGGCTGTAATGAATAAAATAGCAGCTATTGATTTGGGCACCAATACAATGCGACTGCTTCTATGTGAGGTGGAAAACGGAGTTTTCCTGAAAAAAAATAAAGAAGTGGTTACAACAAGAATAGGGAAAAACTTATCAAAATCAGGGGCTATGTCAAAAGAATCCATGAAATTAAATATAGAAGCATTAAAAAGTTTGAAAAATGAAGCACAGACTTACGGCGCAGAGGAAATCATAACAATTGCAACCAGCGCTGTACGTGATGCAGTTAATAAAGTGGATTTTCTTTATGATGTTAAGAAAGAAACGGGTTTGGAAATCAAGGTATTAAGTGGCAATGAAGAGGCTATTATAGGTATGCTGGGTGTTACTTATGGCTTACCGGAAAACGAAAATATTTTAATTGCAGATGTAGGCGGTGGCAGTACAGAAATTGTTTTAAGCAGAAACAAAAAAATAAAATTTTCTCAAAGTATAGATGCAGGGGCTGTAAGAATGACAGAAAGGTTTTTAATGAGTGACCCTATTCAAGATAAGGATATAAAGAATTTAAAGGAAAATTTGTTAAGACTCTTTTCCTACAGCACGGATAAATTATCGAATACAGAGCTAAATAAGGTAATAGCCATAGGCGGCACCGCATCTACTGCGGCAGCTATTTTTCATGGGATGGAATTGTATAACCCAGGGAGGATTCATAATACCATTTTAGAATTATCTTTTTTAATCGGTTTGTTTGATAAACTAAAATCAATGACTGTAGAAGAGAGATACCAAATAAAGGGGTTGGAAAAAGAAAGAGCGGATATAATTCCCGCAGGGATATATATATTGATATTTATAATTGAGGCTTTAGGAATAAAAAAAATTATAGTTAGTGATAATGATAATTTAGAGGGTGCAATAATAAAATATTCAGGTAAGTTGTAAAATTAAGTGACGTAAGTAAATAAAATAGCAACTCATGGTAAATCCAATGTATAATGTTTAATAACCACAAAAAAACATTACAAAGGAGAGTTACCATGAGTCAAATAAATAATAC
>JAAYKT010000481.1 GCA_012522255.1 Clostridiales bacterium | reverse complement strand
TATAGCGAAGTGCTACAAAATATCGAAAACAGCAAGGGTTACTGGGAATCAGAAACGCTGCTGCAAATTGTTGATCAACTATGGCATGACGACTGCCATAAAGCGCATTATATTGCTTTGGCAATACTGGAAGCCGTAGGAAGCACCTTGAACTGGCGACAGGATTGTGCAGATCGCTTAAGGCTATTTCGAAACCATAAAGATATTGCGGTTACTGCGCGTGCACTGGATATATGGACAGCGATAGAATAGGGACAGGCCGTTGTTCACTATCAAATACCTTAGCAGTCGTCCTATATCAGAAGTCTTCACTATTGTTCAATGGTATAGACTATATTTCTATTACCATTATTAACCTTGGGTTTTCTTCTCATTTCTTTTCTTTTTATCTCTTAACGCAACCACGTTTATCATTGGGAGTTTTACAGGAGGGTTTATACCGGACAAAGCTGTAACGCTCATAATATAAGCTCTTGCTAACTGCGACAGGGTTGCAACCCCATTTAACTCCAGCATATCAATAAAGGTTTCCTCCGCTAACCTTCCTGGATTACCAAAAAACAACCCCTCCATTTTAAGATCAATCTTAAAAAGAATTGACTTTTTGATCTTTGCCTTTACCGAAACTAAAAATTCTATTGTTCCGATATACTCCTCCTCAGTTTTTTCAAGGTATTTTGTAGTGAAATCAAAATCATAGGCTAATTTTATTTTTACACCCTTTGTCCCTACATCTTTAGTATCTAATGAAAAGCTGGAAACCCTATTACCTGCAAAAATAAAATCTGCTAAAATCTCTTTTGAATTAATCATGCCCCTATCAGCCCCAATTCTGTAAAGAGCTTGCTTCCTTCACTGAGCTCTTGTATTTCAACATTGTCCCATAGATGTGTTGCTTTGGATTCGCTATCTTCCAGAAGAACCTTCATACTCCATCCCAATTTTCTGGATACTTTCCACAATTGTTCAACAGTGGGGTTATATTCTCCGCTTTCAAGCTTTGAGACCATTGCTTGCGTTATACCAAGAATTTCTGCAAGCTGCTTCTGGGAGAGCCCTTTCTCTAGACGGTAATCAAAGATTTTGGTAGATATATAGTAGAAAATATCGTATAGCCCATATTCTTTCTTATCTTCATCATTTGATACCTCTTCAAGAAGCTCCCATGCATTTCCTAAAAAGAACTTATCCATCTTTCTTATCCTCCCTTTCCTCTTCTATATGAAAACCATTCAAAACATCTGCTTTTCGCTTCGTAGCCAGATCGATTGCTTTTTGATAATCCTTAGATCCTTTTTCTTCAAACCCGCATAACAATATGGTAATCTTTTTCTGAGAGCTATCCGTAAACATAAAAATAATTCTAATGTTTTTACTCTGTTTATTAAATCGCATTGCAAACAAATCATCCGCATTCCTTAGCTTTTCAAACCAATCACTTTTTAAGGTACACCTTTCCATTCTTTCATCCAGAAAACGCATTCTATTCCTGAATAGTTGCTTAAATTTTCCTTCAAATCCGCTTCTACACAATAAGTTCCGCAACTCTTCTTCAAATTCCGGGTGGTAAAAAATCTTGTTTGTAGAAAATTGAATAGGATAATATACTTTTCCAGGGATCTCCATACCTAACCTCACAATAGTATATTACCTATAGGTTATTTTTTCAACCATAAAATTAAAATATTACAACCTATAAGTTATAATTCCCACTTTATTTATAATTAATCAGTAATTTTTGAATTGTGTAGCTCAAGATGAGTTTGACTGATGATACAATTTAATATTCCCTTATATTGTATTTT
>JAAYKT010000480.1 GCA_012522255.1 Clostridiales bacterium | reverse complement strand
CTTTAGCATGTTAAATATGATATCAGTTATACTATATTACTTTTAAATGGATATATAGACTTAGGTCTTTCTAACAAGAAATATATAACGGCAAATTATAAAAATTTTAGGTTATTATGTGCATATATATTTCTGTTAACGTAATTCTACAACTATTGACCAGCCATGTAAATATAAATTTAATAAGGTTGATTAGGGACTAAAAAATGAAAACAGAACACCCATTGTCACTTTGAGCGATAGCGAAGAGTCTTTGTATCGTTGGATCATTGCTACACTTTTTAGGGCATTCCTTCGGTTAAAACTACAGGATTACAGCAGGTATGGTTATATCAGCTGATTTAGGAATGTCTGAACTGTAACAACTGCATCCATAGTTAATAGCATATTATTGTAATTCATTTGACGATGCCGGGGCTATAATATATAATGAACCTAATAAAATATTTTCGGCTTTGAAGAGGAACAGTAAGGATTTGATGCCAAAAGAGAGGGAAACGGAAGCTGCGAAGTTTCCTTGGCTAAGAACTTGAACCCGCCTTGGAGCTTTTGATTAAACTCAAACGTTTGGTCCCGATAAAGACTGTAAGAGGATATGCTGCTGCATATCAATTTGGGTGGTACCGCGATTATAAACCTTCGTCCCAATATGAAGGACGGGGGTTTTTTATTTAATATCTTATGGGATATAGGTAAAATTAATATTAATAACGACGAGGAGCGATTTTTATGAGTAAAAACGAACAGGATTTTGTAAAAGAAGTTACACCCATGGAGGAAGATTTTGCGCGATGGTATACAGATATAGTAATAAAGACCGATATGGTAGATTATTCACCCGTAAGGGGTTGCATGGTTATAAAGCCATATGGTTACGGTGTGTGGGAAGGCATTGTAAGCGAGCTGGATAAAAGGCTGAAAGAAACAGGGCATAAAAACGCATACTTTCCACTATTGATACCGGAAAGTCATCTATCTGCAGAAAAGGATCATTTTGAAGGGTTTGCCCCGGAAGTTCTTTGGGTTACCCAAGGCGGCAGTGAAGAATTGACGGAAAGATTGTTTATAAGGCCGACATCGGAGACTATAATACTTCCCATGTATTCAAAATGGGTTCAATCATACAGGGATTTGCCTATTTTAATCAATCAATGGTGCAATGTAGTAAGATGGGAAAAAACCACGAGGCCTTTTTTAAGGACTGCAGAATTTTTATGGCAAGAAGGCCATACTCTCCATGCCACAGCAGACGAGGCGGAGGAAGAAACTTTAAAGATTCTTGAAATATATAGACAGCTGCTTGAAGATGAGCTAGCTATGCCTGTCATTTTGGGTGTAAAAAGTGATAAGGAGAAATTCGCCGGTGCAGACAGAACCTATACCATGGAGGCAATGATGCATGACGGAAAGGCATTGCAGGCAGGAACCTCACATAATTTAGGGCAAAATTTTGCCAAGATGTTTGATGTTCTTTTCCTCGACAGAGACAGTGTAAGAAAACATGCCTGGAGCACTTCCTGGGCTATAACAACAAGACTTATCGGCGGTATTATCATGACTCATGGTGATAACAGGGGACTTAAAATGCCGCCAAAAGTGGCACCTATACAGGTAGTCGTATTGCCTATAGCCTTCCACAAAGAGGGTGTACTTGATAAAGCATATGAAATTAAAAAAGAATTAGGTAAAAAGTTCAGAGTTGAAATAGATGCGAGAGACGAATATAGTGCCGGTTGGAAATTCAACTACTGGGAAATGAAAGGAGTACCGCTTAGGCTGGAAGTGGGCCCAAGGGATATAGAGAAAAATCAGGTAATGGTTGTAAGAAGGGATACATTGGAGAAGTTCGCTATTCCCATGGATGGCCTGAATGAAAGAATAGATGAGCTGCTTATAGATATTCAAAAGAATATGTTTGAAATGGCATTGAAAAACAGGGAGGAAAAAATCTTTATCACTAATGACTATGATGAGATTATAAACTTGATGAAAGAAAACAAGGGTTTTGTAAAGACTATGTGGTGTGATGACGTTGAGTGTGAAAACAAACTAAAAGCGGACACGAGCGCCACCATAAGATGTATTCCTTTGGAACAGGAAGACTTGGGAGACACTTGCCCTATGTGCGGCAAAGAGGCTAAACACATGATAGTTCTTGGGAAGGCCTATTAACTAGAACTCAGACCTCAGAACTCAAAACTCAGGGATTTTTGTCTCTTGCCTCTTGTCTCTTGCCTCTTGCCTCTTGCTTCTTGCCTCTGGTATTAAGGCTGCGCTCGCCCGATGCTATGCGGAACGTGTCATTCAAAGCGTCAGCGAAGAATCTTAATACATTGGTGCAAAAT
>JAAYKT010000479.1 GCA_012522255.1 Clostridiales bacterium | reverse complement strand
TAAATGGCAGAGTTTTGGAATATAAAAATGATTGTGCAATAATAACTTTAACTTCAAAAAGCGCTTTGGAATACCTAAAAGAAAAAAATTTTAACATTATTTTTAATAATATAATGGACAAGTTTTATAATATGAATATAAAAATAAAAATGAAACATAACGAAGAAGAAGAAAACTGTGAATACATCAATAACCTTTTAGATGAGGAAAAGCAAATAGTAAAAAGTGCCTTAAAGCATACAAATGATAAGTCAAACAGCAGTAACGACAGATCTGTCATATTTGGTAAATATATCAGTAGTGGGCGGTCTATAAGGATAGATGAAGTAAATTCCGAATCCGGTTCCATAACAGTCGAAGGAACAGTTTTTTGTGTTCTCGAAAAAATCTTGAATAATGGCAGCAGAATATTAAACTTTAATATAACTGATTTTACTGACTCTTTAAGTTGCAAGCTCTTTATAAAAGGGGAGAAAAATACAAATAAAATAACCGATGCCATTAAAGAAGGTGCATGTCTGAGAGTAAGGGGTAATGTTCAATTTGATACATATTTGAATGAAACGGTATTATATCCAAACTGCATAAATGAAATTCAAAAAGCAGTCAGAGAGGATAATTCTCAGGAAAAAAGAATTGAATTGCATGCACATACTAACATGAGTGCCATGGATGGAATTACACCTGTTGCAAAGCTTATTGAAAGGGCAAAACAATGGGGGCATGAAGCTATAGCCATTACCGATCACGGTGTTGTTCAGGCCTTTCCGGAAGCTTATGAAGCATCAAAAAAATATGGTATCAAAGTCATTTATGGAGTCGAAGGATATTTAGTAAATGATGAGATACCGATTGTATATAATAGCAAAGATTATAGTTTTTATGATGAGCACGTAGTTTTAGATATAGAAACAACAGGATTATCAAGTATAAATGATAAGATTATAGAAATCGGTGCCGTAAAAATAAAGGACGGTATTGTAACAGAGAAATATAGCCGTCTTATCAATCCTGAAATAATAATTCCGAAAAAAATAATTAAATTGACAGGTATAACCAACGAAATGGTTTTTGGAGAAAAAACTATAAATGAAGTCCTTCCGGAATTTTTATCTTTCATAGGAAACAAACCTATAGTAGCCCATAATGCCTTGTTTGATTTAGGTTTTTTGAAAAATAAATCAGAAAAATTGGGACATCAAATAAAAAATACTGTAATTGATACCTTGGAATTATCAAGAAATTTACTGACAATTAAAAAGCACAAACTAAATATTTTGTGTGAGTATTTTGATATTAAAATGGCAAATCACCATAGAGCATTGGATGACGCAGAAGCTGCTGCAAAGCTATATATGGAATTAACAAAAATTCTTGAACAAAAAAACATACATAATGTCTCAAATGTTAACAGTATAGTAAAGAGAATGACTAATAAGTATGCCGAATCATATCATGTTGTTATTTTGGTAAAAAATCAACAGGGGCTTTATAATCTATACAAATTGATATCATACTCACATATAGATTACTTTTATAAAAAACCAAGGATTCCAAAAAGCCTTTTGGAAGAATACAAAGATGGCCTTATTATAGGTTCAGCCTGTCAGTCAGGGGAAATATTTCGCTCTATACTAAATAATATAGATGAGGATAACCTCATTAAAAAGGCAAATCTTTATGATTATTTTGAAATAATGCCTTTGGAAAATAATCAATTTCTCATTGAAAGAGGAATTTTAAATAATAATGAACTCATGGAAATAAACAAGAAAATTATTCGTTTGGCAAAACAATTGAATAAACCGGTGGTGGCGACAGGTGATGTACATTTTTTAGAGCCTGAGGATGAAATATTCAGAAGGATACTCATGGCAGGCCAGGGCTATACCGATGCAGATAATCAAGCACCATTGTACTTTATGACTACGGAAGAGATGCTTAAAAAGTTCAGTTATTTGGATGAAGAAATCGCCCGAGAAGCTGTTATCAAAAATCCTCGGAAGATTGTCGATAAAATTGAAAGCATAATACCTATACCGGAAGAGACATTCCCTCCGAGTATAGATGGGGCAGATGAGCAGATACGTGATATGACTTTGAATAAAGCGCATAGTATATTTGGAGAAAAGCTTCCGGAAATAGTAGAAAAAAGACTGAATAAGGAGCTCGATTCAATTATCAATAACGGCTATGCCGTAATGTATCTAATAGCTCATAAATTAGTTTCAAAATCACTTCAAGACGGATATATGGTTGGGTCAAGAGGGTCTGTAGGTTCATCACTTGTCGCAACTATGTGCGATATAACAGAAGTGAATCCTCTGCCTCCTCATTATGTGTGCCCGGATTGTAAATATTCTGTATTTTTTACGGACAACAGTGTAGGATCAGGCACTGATTTACCTGACAATACCACCTGTCCGGACTGCGGAAAAAAGCTGCAGAAGGATGGGTATGACATACCCTTTGAGGTATTTCTTGGGTTGGGGGGCAATAAAGAACCCGATATAGATTTAAATTTTGCAGGAGAATACCAAAATGAAGCTCATAGGCATACCGAGGAAATATTTGGAGAAGGACATGTGTTTAGGGCAGGCACCATAGGTACCTTGCAAGAAAAAACGGCTTACGGTTTTGTTAAAAAATATTATGAAGAACGTGAAAAAAGATTAAACCAGGCCGAAATTACGAGATTGATAAGCGGTTGTACCGGAATAAAGAGAACTACAGGCCAACACCCGGGCGGTGTAATGATTATACCTTCAGACCATAATATATATGAGTTTACGCCCATTCAAAGGCCTGCGGATGATACCGATTCAACAGTTATTACCACCCATTTTGATTACCGTTCAATAAGCGGACGATTATTAAAACTGGACATTTTGGGCCACGATGTCCCAACTATAATCAGAATGCTGGAAGATATAACAGGATATAATGCAAATAATATTAAGCTTGATGATAAAACTACCATGAGTTTATTTACATCAACGGATGCATTGGGCATTGACCTTTTGGATATTGATTGCAGGACAGGTACATTAGGTATACCGGAATTTGGAACAAAGTTTGTAAGACAAATGCTGATGGAGACCAATCCCACTACATTTGCTGAACTAATCAGAATATCGGGATTATCTCATGGCACTGATGTTTGGCTTAATAACGCTCAGGAATTAATAAAAAATAATATAGTTTCATTAAAAGATGTTATCTCAACAAGAGATGATATAATGTTGAACATGACACATATGGGGCTCGATCCCTCTATTGCTTTTGGAATAGCCGAGAGTGTAAGGAAGGGACGTGGCATAAGTGAAGAATATGAAAAAGCCATGAAAGACAAAAATGTGCCTGATTGGTATATAAACTCATGCAAAATAATAAAATATCTGTTTCCTAAAGCCCATGCAACTGCATATGTTATGATGTCTTTTAGAATTGCATATTATAAAATTTATTATCCGGAAGCATTTTATGCCACATATTTTAGTGTCAGAATTGAGGATTTTGATATTGATTTGTTTAAAAATGACAATATATATTTAAAAAATAAATGGAATGAACTCAATAAAAAAGGTAATAGTGCAACGGCAAAAGAAAAAAGTCTAAACACTGTTTTGGAAGTTGTGTATGAGATGAATTGCAGAAATATAAAACTTCTTCCCGTTGACTTATATAAATCTGCAACTGATAAATTCATTGTGACAGAACATGGAATTTTGCCACCCCTAAGATCAGTGCAGGGATTGGGTGTAAGCGCGGCAATCGGTATAGAAAAAGAAAGAAACAAAAAACCCTTTATATCTATTGAAGATTTAAGAGAAAGAACAAAAATTTCAAAAACAGTAATAGAGATATTAAAAGATCATGGTTGTGTTGAAGGACTACCCGAGAAAAATCAATTATCTTTATTTTAAATTGAAGTATTTTTTGAATTAATGGATATAATTATATTAAAGTTATTTTATAAGATATATTAATCAGATATTATGGATAAGCTATAGTACAAACAATAACAGGTAAAGTGCTGCAAAACTGCATTTTTTATTTATTCTTGCACAGAAATATAAACAATGTTATAATCTAATCGGACATTAATCGGGTACAGCTTATTAG
>JAAYKT010000478.1 GCA_012522255.1 Clostridiales bacterium | reverse complement strand
TTTCTTGTTTGAAAATATTTATTTGGGGTCTAAAGCTAAGGTAGAGGAGGAGAAAATTGAATATATAATGAAAGAATTATATATGTATTTAATAAAAAACCCCAAGGAGATAACCAGTAATACAGAGAAAAATCTCTCATGTGACAATATACATCGTTTGGCTTGCGATTATATAGCGGGGATGACCGATAGATATGCGCTAAATAAGTATAAAGCAATTTTTCTACCATTATCTTGGCAATATTTATAACAGGATAATTCTTAATTATGTAGGATATTTTGATTTTTTGTAGAATTAGTATATTAGAAGGAATAAAAATATTTCTTAATAAAATTTAAAGGCGGTAAATATTATGTATTTCTCAGAAGAAAAAATTTCTGAGATAATTGAAAAAAATGATATTGTTGATTTGATATCCCAATATCTCAGCTTAAATAAAAGGGGTAAGAATTTTTGGGGGTTATGCCCTTTTCATACCGAGAAAACACCTTCTTTTAGTGTATCCGGTGAAAAACAAATGTTTTATTGTTTTGGATGTGGAACAGGCGGGAACGTAATTACTTTTATACAGAAAATAGAAAGATTGAATTATGTAGAGGCTTTATATTTTTTAGCAAAAAAAGCAAGGATTTCTATTGATGAAAGGGCTAACAAAAAAGATCTTGAAAATGTAAAGAAAAGGGAGTTGCTTTTTAATATAAATGGGACAGCAGCCAGATTTTTTTATAACAACTTGATAGCTAATTCAAAAGCAATGGATTATCTTTCAAAAAGGGGGTTAAACAAAGAAATCATAAGAAAGTTCGGTATAGGCTATTCGTTGGATAGTTGGGATAAACTAAATACTTATTTAAACAGCAAAGGTTTTGATAACAATCTCATTGAAAATGCGGGGCTTATAGTTAAAAAAGAAAAAGGGTACTACGACAGATTTAGAGGCAGAGTAATGTTTCCTATTATAAATCTGGGGGGGAAGGTAATAGCTTTTGGCGGCAGGGTTCTCGATGATAGTAAACCCAAATACCTGAATTCCCCGGAGACTCCCATATATAATAAAAGCGGAAGCATTTATGCCCTAAATATGATAAAGGAAATATCCGCATTACAAAATATTATTATTGTAGAGGGTTATATGGATGTTATCTCACTATATCAATTTGGTATAAAGAATGTTGTTGCATCCTTGGGGACTGCTTTTACAGAACAACAGGCAAAACTTTTAAAGAGATACACAAATGATATAATTATAGCTTATGATTCTGATACTGCCGGTCAATCCGCTACTATAAAAGGACTGTCCATATTGCAGAAAGAAGGTTGCCGAGTTAAGGTTATTAATTTACCCAAAGGCATGGATCCGGATGATTTTATTAGAAAAGAAGGGGTGGAGTCCTTTAACAATTATATAAATAATAGTTTGTCATTAGTAGAATATAGGATTTATAATTCAAGGAAAAACAGCGACCCCAAAATATTGGAACATAGAATAAGATTTTCAAAAAATCTGGCAATGATTTTAAGCACATTAAAAAGCCCTATAGAAATAGATGCTTATATTAAAAAATATTCAAAGGAAATGCAGATTAGTGAAGAAGCTATATATGGGGAGCTAAAGAAAATCAGAAGTAAGCATATAAGTGGAAATAACAGGCATAATATAATAAGTAAATTTAATGAAAAAGAGATTAACGGTCAGCTTATAGCTGAGAAAAAGGTGCTTAATATTTGCGTTTTATATAAAGATAAAGCAGAAAAAATTTTTAGTATAATCAATGAAGATGATTTTTCATTGCCTTTACATGAAAAGATTGCCACTATTATAAATTTGAAAATAAAAGAAGGAAAAACCATATCAGCTGGAGAAATATTAATCCACTTGACTGATGAAGAAGAAAGACAAAAAGCATCGGAAGTTTTTAAGACAGATATAACCGGCAAGGATATTGAGCTTTTAGATTCATATATTGATAAACTCCATTCTCACAGTTTGGAAAACAAAATAAAGAAATTAACAGATAGAATGAACGAATATTACAGGTTGGAAGAAAAGGAAAAAGCTAATGAAATATTTAAGGAAATATTGGATTTACAAAAGAGAAAAAAATAATTTCCTTGAAGGGAGGTTGTACTAACATGAAGAACGAAGCATTAAAAATAAACGATATAAAGGAACTTATCGAAAAGGGTAAGAAAAGCGGCATGTTATCCTATAAAGAGATAATGGATGCTCTTGAGGAAGTTGAAATTGATTCAGAGCAAATAGATAAAATGTATGAGTATTTCGAAGCTAAGGGTATAGATATAATTGGAAATATTGAAACAGAAATCGATATTCCCCCTATTGATGATGATGATGACAGTAACGTGGAAAAGGAAAGCCTGGATCTTTCTGTTCCGGAAGGTGTTAGCATAGATGACCCTGTACGTATGTATCTAAAGGAAATTGGCAAGGTATCTTTGCTGACTTCAGAAGAAGAAGTTTATCTCGCAAAACGTATGGAAAAAGGTGATTTGGAGGCAAAGAAAAAGCTTACCGAGGCAAACCTGAGATTGGTTGTGAGTATAGCAAAAAGATATGTCGGAAGAGGGATGCTTTTTTTGGATTTGATTCAAGAAGGGAATTTGGGGCTTATAAAAGCTGTAGAAAAGTTTGACTATACAAAAGGTTTTAAATTCAGCACTTATGCAACCTGGTGGATCAGGCAGGCAATAACCAGGGCGATAGCAGATCAAGCAAGAACCATTAGGATACCTGTGCATATGGTAGAGACTATAAATAAACTTATTAGGGTGCATAGGCAGCTTTTGCAGGAATTGGGAAGGGACCCTTTGCCGGAAGAAATAGCAAAGGAAATGGATTTACCTGTGGAAAAGGTCAGAGAGATACAAAAAATTGCACAAGAACCTGTATCATTGGAGACACCTATCGGTGAAGAAGAGGATAGTCACTTGGGTGACTTTATACCGGATGATGATGCTTTGGCCCCTGCTGAAGCCGCAGCTTTTACTTTGTTAAAAGAACAGCTAATGGA
This sequence comes from Clostridiales bacterium, assembly GCA_012522255.1. GTDB lineage: Bacteria > Bacillota > Clostridia > Lutisporales > Lutisporaceae > JAAYKT01. The sequence goes on along the minus strand of JAAYKT010000478.1, from coordinate 500 downwards.
TGTATTGGTAACATTGACCCCAAGGGAAGAAAAAGTTTTAAGATTAAGATTCGGCCTTGATGACGGTAGGGCAAGAACATTAGAAGAAGTGGGCAAAGAGTTTAATGTTACGAGGGAGAGAATAAGGCAAATAGAAGCAAAAGCCTTGAGAAAGTTGCGACATCCAAGCAGAAGCAAAAAATTAAAAGATTATTTTGAATAGAAATATTCTGTAGATATGGTATAGTTCATACAGCTTTTGTGTCATATTTTATGTTGCTTGGGTTTTAAGACTTAAAAATAATTGGCCTTGTAGCCCGGCAATCGTATCAAATATAATAGCCTGCTATTACAGATAAGCAACAGTGTGTGCATTAATTGTAAGGCAAAGTTGAGGTCAAATGTAAAAGTAAAGTAGACCTTTTGGGTAGAAATTAAAAAGATTTGCAATCTATTGAAATTTCCCGGTTTTAAATAGTTTAGAACCGGGAAATTTAGCTTTTTAATGTCCATTTTTATGA
>JAAYKT010000477.1 GCA_012522255.1 Clostridiales bacterium | reverse complement strand
GGAAGAAAAAGATATAAGGGATAGAAAAATATTTGATAAATACCTACAAATCCTTGAAGAAGATACAAAAAAAATTTTCGATGACAAGAAATTTGTAGAAGTTCCTTGTCCGGCTTGTGGTAGTCTCTAAATAGAAGATTCATTTTTCAAAATGGGATTTAGGTATATAGTATTGGTGATGTTGATTTAATAATAAGTGTGGAGAAAGATGATATGGAGATAATAGTATTTGGGGGTAGCGGTTTCGTAGGAAGCCATACTGTTGAGCAACTAATGCTGTCAGGTCACAATGTAACTGTATTTGATTTGACGCCTCCTAAAAAACACTCGGAAGGATTAAAATATATAAAAGGCGATATTTTGAATTATGAAGAAGTTAAGGAGGCTGTAAAGGGTACTGAGGTCGTATATAATTTTGCAGGTCTGGCTGATTTAAATGAGGGTTTAAGCCGTCCTTTGGACACAGTGCAGTTAAATATCCTTGGGAATTTAAATATTATGCAGGCATGTGTTGAAACTGGTGTTAAAAGATTTATCTATGCAAGTTCAATCTATGTGTATAGCCAAAAGGGAGGTTTTTATCGTTGCAGCAAGCAATCTTCGGAGATCTATCTTGAAGAATACAATAGGGTATATGGACTTCAGTATACAATACTAAGATACGGGACATTATATGGGCCGGGTGCAGATAGGAGCAATTCTATTTATAGATATTTGGAACAGGCGTTGACACAAAAGGCGATACATTGTAAAAACCCCAGCGAAATGAGAGAATATATCCATGTTAGGGATGCTGCGAAGCTAAGTGTTGCCGCCCTTGGAGACAAATATGTGAATGAACGCATAATACTATCTGGCAATTATTATATGAAAGTCGGGGAAATGTTGGAGATTATTCGAGAAATCTTAAATGGGGAGATTGAAATAATTTACGATGAAATGGTCGATAAATCAGATCATTATAATTATACACCATATTCTTTCTCACCTAAAATTGGTCAAAAGCTCACGCCGGAAACATATACAGATATTGGACAGGGTTTAATAGAATGTTTAGAAGAAATTAGCAAAGGACATTCTTTATGATTAAAGTGCTGATTTTTGACTTCGATGGTATTATTTTGGAGTCCTCCCAAATTAAAACCGAGGCATATAGAACATTATTTAGGAATGAAGAATCCTTGGTCTTCGAAAGAATAATGAACTACCATCTCTTAAACATGGGATTTTCAAGGCAAAGAATATTTAGATATTACTACGAGGAGATAAAAGGAATGAAGGTGACCGATGACACAATAGAAGAAATGTCGCAGGCATTTAATGAGATTGTATTATCGAAGGTTCTAGAGGCTCCTTATGTCCCAGGGATATTAGATTTCCTGCATACTGTTCAACATGAATATAATTTGTATATAGCAACGGGGACCCCAGAGAGTGATATTAAACAAATTGTAAAAAAACGCAACCTCGAAACATTTTTCAAAGGCGTATACGGTTCACCTTTAGAAAAGGAGCATATTATCGAGAAGATTCTTTTAGAAGAAAGTATTACACAAAAAGAAGCACTGCTATTTGGTGATGCGGAATCAGATCGATTAGGAGCAGAAAATACAAACATCAATTTTATCGGACGAATGGGACCAGGACCTTTTCATATGAAATGGACAAAATATGTAATAAAAGATTTTTCTGATACGGAGGATATATGCGAAATAATCAATACCTTAGGGGGAAATGCATGAAAGTTTTAGTGGCAATAAACCCATTTCTTACAAATGTTGATTGTTATAAAGGATATGAGTTTGTCATTAATCCTTGGGGTGGAGATCCCACGTCTGAACTAATAGCAAACGAGTTGTCTAAAGAACCTTATGATGCGTTACTAGTTGGGACAAAACGAATAGGGAGAGAAATCGCTGAAGAATGCCCAACTCTTAAAATAATAT
>JAAYKT010000476.1 GCA_012522255.1 Clostridiales bacterium | reverse complement strand
TTCCTATATTAAATGAATCCTCATTAATCATAGCTATAAGCTTTATGCTTTCTATTTCTGAGACAAGTGCATCTTTTTCTATTTTATTCAATACGGCATTGTCATAAAAAAGTTTTTTTGTTATTTTTCTTATTTTAACAGCTTTGTACGGAAAAGCTAATATTTCAATAATTTTGTCTATGATTATTTCACCTACTTTACGATTAAAAAGCTTATGAGTTCAAAATCATCCAGGCCCCTTATGCTATCATCCAATATTCTTGTACCGCCCAAACGAAAAAGGGATTCCAAGCCTTTTTCCTCAGTTATTCCTACTATACTTTCCACAACCTTTTCCAGCAAATCCGTATACCTGTCCATTTTGGAGCCGTCCTTGGTTTCCTTATTAAATATTTTGCACAGATCATGGCGAATTTCTTTTTCCCCGCTGCATAGCCCCCTATATATATCCAGTATTTTTTTTGCATTTGTATGAGTGTATTTTACTTCTCCATCAAAATTAATATAAACCAAATAATAAGGGTGCAGAGAGTTGGTCTCCCTGGTGCGGTATTCTTTGTTAATATGCTTTAGACAAAATATTACGCCGGGTTCCATTTCATCAATGAGTTTAGCCTTCCTGCCTACCAAGGCATGAAGCCCTGTAGGTGAGTTGTCCATAAGTCCGGGGTTGGCCTTATTAAATTTCCATAGATCCATCTTAAAATCATCCAATGTCAAATCAGTAATTGATATACCCCCAGATAGATCTTCTAAGTCTAAAACTTCTTTTTGTAACTGCTCCAATTGCTTTCGTCTGTATTCCAGGTCATTCATAACATCTCTGTCTGTTTCTTCTATAAGGTTTTCCTCTCCCGTGGCAGATATATCAAGCATTGTCATTTTTGTCTTGACTCTTCTTTCAAGCCTAATATATTCATCCAGCTCTACATTTGGCCAAAAATTGACTAATTGAACCCTATCATTTACAGAAGCCAAACGGTCTATTCGACCGAATCTTTGTATAATTCTAACCGGATTCCAGTGTATGTCATAGTTTATCAAACAATCACAATCCTGCAGGTTTTGGCCTTCAGATATACAATCTGTGGCAATGAGTATTTCAATCTCTTCCTTCGATGCAGGATATAAGCTTTTGCGTTCTTTGGACACAGGAGAGAAAAAAGTAAGAATGGTGTTATAATCACTTTTTATATTTTTTAAAGTGGTCCTGCAATTCCTTGACCCGTTTACCTCGGCGGTATAAAGGCCAAAATTCCTTTTTACCCATGGTGCTATTTCATTGTAAAGATAGCTTGCTGTATCCGAATAGGCAGTAAAAATAAGAATTTTCTTATTATTATTATTTATAGGGTTCTTAATTTTGTCCTTTATGATATCTTTTAATCTTTGCAGCTTGGCATCTCTCTTTGGGTCTATCTTTAGTGATTCTTCCAACAGGTGTAGAAGCTTTTCTTTGTCATCATTGAGTCTTTGTTTTATTTTTATGTGATCCAAATCCTGTATCAATACCTTTATCTTATTCCCTATGAATAAATCCTGGAGTTCCTCATCATCTATTTCCACATCATTAATGTTCAGATCATCCATAAAATCATCTTTTTCTATATTCAGCGCATCCAACATTTTGTCTATATCCTCTATCAGTCTATTAACTGACAGGCAAAACGAATTAACTGAACTTTCCAACCTCTTGAGCAGGTTTGTACGCATCAAATTGACGAAACCGGCCTCACGGTCTGTCTGCCTCAGCAAACCGGCACCGTCTCTTATAAGCATATCGTATTTTTCATTATATTCTGCTTTCTTTTCCGGTCTGACACAACTCAATGGGGAGTATATCGTTAAATGTAATTTTTCTATAATCGTGTTTACGGTTTTTATATCCGGAAATTCTCCGCTTTTGTCTATATCAGGTTTTAAAGTCATGGGTATCAGTCTTAACGGGAACTTTATTTCATTGTGATTATCATAATATTTCCTAATATGTTTTCGGCTCCTGGCTATGGTTAATGTACTTAGCAAATTAAAATAATCATAATTCAGGGAATCTAAAAGCCTTTCCGTAGTACGCTGCGATTCCGGAAGTTCAGACCAGATATTGAATCTTTTTTGGGCTTCCCTAAGTGTCACATCAACACTTTTAATACCTACGGAGTCTTTCAGGGCTTTATCGTCGCCTTCAATTATAAATGCTATTTGATTTTTTAGATCATTCAGCCTATTATTTACAGGGGTTGCCGATAACATAAGGACTTTTGTCTTGACACCGGATTTTATAATATCTTCCATCAGCTTGGCGTATCTTGTTTTTCTGTCTTTGGCCGGCGGATTATTTCTAAAATTATGGCTTTCATCAATTACAACAAGATCATAATTACCCCAATTCAAGGTTTCTAAGTTTATGTCACCTGTCTTGCCAAATTCTCTGCTGAGGTCGGTATGGTTTAGAACATCGTAGCTGAACCTATCCTTAGCAAGTATATTATTCTTGTCATTACCTACATAAATCGTCCAGTTTTCCCTCAGTTTCTTGGGTGCCAATACCAATACCCTGTAGTTCCTCAATTCATAATACTTAATCACTGCCAGGGCTTCAAAGGTTTTGCCTAAACCTACACTATCGGCTATGATACATCCACCATACTTTTCTAACTTGTTAATGGCCCCAACTACGGCATCATATTGAAAGTTGTACAGCATATTCCAGATTTTCGTTTCTTTTATACCGGTGGATTCCTTCAATATGTTATCTTCGTTCATTTCGCCTAAAAAATTTTTGAAAATGTTATAAAGGGTTAAAAAATATAGGAACTCCGGAGAGTTTTCCGCATAAAGCACCTGTATCTGTCTCAACACTTGGTCCTTAACATCCTCAACCATATCCTCATTATTCCATATTTCATCAAACCAATTTATCAACTCGGTAACTGTATTGGTATTCTCCGTAACTAAGTTTAATTCCATATTTGAATTAGATTTTAAACCTAACCCGCTGACCGTAAAGTTTGAGCTGCCTACAATTGCTGTATCATTGCTATCCGGATTGCTTATTATATAAGACTTCCCATGAAGGAAGTCAGGTTTTATCAGGGACTTTATTTGAGCTTTTTCTCTTATCCAATCAGCGCATTCTTTTGCAATGCTTTTTTGCGTGAGGTTGTTTTTTAATTTTATTTCAATGCCCGTACCAAATAAAGCATCCTCACGTTCTTTTTTTTCAATTTTGAATTCCCTTAGCTCTTTATTGTCATCATTTTTAAGAAGGGTGGGCTAACCAAAAAGAAACCTCAGTTCTTTAATCTCGTTAAGTTCCTATGTTAAATCCCCGTAGGCAAAAGTAGTGAAATAAGCCGACACTATTGATAATTCCGCATCTTTTTTTATTTCACCCTTTAAAAAATCTCCCACATTACCACGTCTGCGATTATCTAATATTTGATGCATTTTTTCACCCAAATCTATATTCTATTTTACTTTTATTACAATATCTTACTTCTATAAAACTACAAAATATCCTTCTTATATGATATCAGAAAGGCTTGTCAAATCATGGGTGAAATAAAAC
>JAAYKT010000475.1 GCA_012522255.1 Clostridiales bacterium | reverse complement strand
GGGCTAACCTTCAAGCTATTCTATTTAAAAGATTCAAAGGGCTTAAGGTATATGAGTTTATCAGAGCCAAAGAATGTGTTTTGCAATCTTTAAGAGCTTATATCCTTTTATATGACATTGCATATAATTTTAAAAATATATATAATGGAAAATACAATAATGATAGCCTTGTTTCGCAGATGACATATTTATGATGTATTTATTAGTTTTAGCGATATTAAGGCAAATGAATTTGAAGAATATAAAGAGGTTTTGCCGTATTATAGCGATATCCGTCATGGGAGTGAACTTAGTTTTAGTCCCCATTAAGTCTATGAAGAAGTATTAGGCTCATAGAAGTATTTATCAATGAAAAGATGTGAAACAGATGGAAGCTGCAGTACATTTGCAAGTGTACATATTATCTTTTTTGATGCTATTGGTATTATATTTACAATTGATAAGGGAAGGCGAAAAACTTTATTGGAATCATCGCTTGTTTAAAACCCTTATTCTCTCAGTCATATTCTGTATTGTTATGGAGGCAATTGGCTGGGTATTCGACGGCCGTCCCGGACAGTTGTCGCGGGTAATTGGCTATACCGCCGATGTCCTTTTGATTTCATGCAGTATGTTGCCATTAATGGTATGGACTTTATATGTAGAAAATCTGATTAACAATAAGGTAAAGCCTATTAGAAAGACCACGATTACTTTTATAATCATTTTGGTGTTAAATGCAATCCTGGCCCTGACATCGCCAGCCAATAATTTATATTTTTATTTAGACGAGAACAATGTTTATCATAGGGGGCCATGGGCTATATTAGCTATATTAGTGCATGTTTCCTTATTCATTTATAATTTTTTATTATTGATACTGAATTGGAAACGCATAAACAAAAACAACAGAACTGCCATGCTTTTGTTCTTATTTCCACCGTTGATTGGGTTTTCATTGCAGATGTTTTTTTATGGCTTATCGACATCCTGGGTGGGGGTCAGTCTTTCAACGCTTATTGCATATATCAGAATACAGAGTCAGACCATAAAAACGGATTATTTAACCGGACTTAACAACAGGAGGCAGTTGGATTACTATTTGAGGTATAAATTTAAAGATTCATCCGATAGCAGACCGTTTGCCGGTGTTATGATAGATATTGATAATTTTAAATGTATTAATGATGAATATGGGCATGAGGCAGGAGATAAAGTTCTTGCTGCAACCGCTTCTACCTTGAAAGATTTTTTCCGAAGCGGCGATTTTATAGCCAGGTACGGGGGCGATGAATTCGTTGTCATATTTGATATAAAGGATGAAGAGAAGCTGGAAAAAAGAATGAAAGAATTGCAAAAGAAAGTCCTGCTATATAACCAAACAAATGAGGAATCTTTTGATTTGAATTTTAGTTTAGGATATAAAGTATTTAATCCGGAAGAAAATAAAACATCTGATGAGTTTTTAAAAAGCCTGGACGAGCTGATGTATATAGATAAATGTTCAAAAAAGATAGCAGCCGAAGGGTAGAATGAAAATATCATGAATTGTACCACTTTTGGTGTATAATGATAATTAAGGTTACAAAGAGCGAGGCACGATATGAAAATTTTGTTATTTCCGTTTATACTTAGTTGGAAAATTGCGGCATATATGCTTAAACTAACAGGGAAGCTATTGGTCGTAATACTGGGGTTTATTGTTTTGGCTTTGGGCATATTGCTCAGTCTTACTATTGTTGGGGCCATTGTGGGTATACCCATGATTATCATCGGATTTGCCATGATTATAAAGGGAATTTTTTGATACCTTTACCATTTTCATGCAAAAAGTGTTTGTACAAAGCGGCAAGAAATGGTATTCTATAGATACAGAAAGGTACAAAATTAAAAAATGG
>JAAYKT010000474.1 GCA_012522255.1 Clostridiales bacterium | reverse complement strand
TCAAACAATATGGTAAGAGGTAGTATGGAAATGTTATGTTTATCGGCTGTCACCTTTGGAATATCTGACGTGCTGTCTGTCACTATTTTAATCCTCTTCATAGCAGAATCCTCCTATTATTCTTAAAAATATATAGCTACACAATTAGGCCAGGCGTGGTTCCCTATTACAGAGCCCACTTCACCTCTTATAATCCCTTTTACTTCACATTCACTGTTTACCTTTTGTTCAATATAATCAGCATACTCGGAACATACACTATGATTTATACCCACAACTTTGCCATTTAAATCTTAATCTTTACTTTTAATAATATCAAACACAATAGAAATTGCCTTCTTCACAATACAAAAACTAAATCAAGTCCGAAAATCCTAATTGCCTTAATGCCTCATATACCACAATGGCAACCGAATTTGACAAATTAAGTGATCTGGCTTCATCTATCATTGGAACTCTAATGCATTTATCTTTATTTTTCCCAAGAAGCCATTTTGGCAAACCGGCAGTTTCTTTACCATAAAGTATAAAACAATCGTTTTCATATGCTACATCTGTATATTTACTTATACCCTTTGTTGTAGAAAAATAGAATTTTCCTGTTGCATATGTTTTAAAAAAATCATCAAGATTAGAGTAAATCTTTACCTCTACCATATTCCAATAGTCAAGCCCGGCTCTTTTTAAATATTTATCCTCCAAGGAAAATCCCAAGGGTTTAACCAAATGAAGTTTACACCCTGTCACAGCACATGTTCTGACAATATTTCCTGTATTTTGCGGTATCTCGGGTTCAACCAATACAATATTAAGTGACAATTAAAACATCTCCAAATCAGTCTATATATATAATACAAAATTATGAAATTTTTCTCAAGGTGAATTTTCCCATAAGAATATTGTGACTATTATGATTATTGCCTACATGGCTTGATATCAGCTTCACAATCTGCTGACATACACATTATCTTTTATATAAAACCTCCAAGGATAATCTTTTGCCTCCTCGGCATAATCAATACCGACCCTTTTCGATTCCACGACTTCAAATTCCGGATCATCTTTTTTTTCACAAATATATAAACAATCGCCGGTAAAATCTTCATAATATAATTCCCGTGTTATTCCGAAAGCCCTACATAGTTTCCCCGGCCCATTAGTTAGGTTAGTTATTTGTCGTCTTTTTAAATTTTTGAAAGGTTCATTAAATCTGTTAAGTGACATTACCTCTAACCCTTTTATGGGCTCTAATGCCCTTATTAATACAGCCTGACCGATATCCTTTGCAGCAGCAACTACATTAATACAATCATACATCCCATAGATAAGATAAATATAAGCATGTCCCGGCTCCCCGTACATGGCCTCGGTACGTTTGGTCCTTCTGCCTTTGTATGTATGGGCGCCCTTATCGAAATAGCCCATATAGGCTTCTGTCTCGACTATTTTGCCTATCAGGACTTCACCATTTATGTTATGCAACAAATATTTACCCAATAAATCTTTAGCCAAAATTATTGCATTCTTCTTATAAAAATTTCTATTTAGCTTTTTATACATACTGAATACCTCTGTAAAAACATTATCATTTATTATAAGTGACACTTTTTCATAGAATGAAAGGTTCCCTGTCATGGAAAAGGATGGAATCTGTTATAATCATGCAATCAGGTGGGGATTTCCCCACCTGATCAAACATCTTTTATTTTATTTTAGTTGTTATTCTAATGAAGATTTCCACAGACCATGTAAATTACAATATTCATAAACATCTACATCAGGTTTGTCACAAAATATTGCAATAGGTTCTTGTTCCGGTTTTAAATGAATTCTTTCAATTCCATCTTCCGATACGACTGCAATCCATTGTATATAATGTTCAGGTACCATGGGATGTGCAACTGAGCCTACTTTGACAACTATTTTACCTTCTTCCCTTGAAACAACGGGAACGTGTTTCTCTGTTGATGCATCTTCCGTATTAGCTTTAAGCCTATTCATAGGTTTACCGCAGCATACCAATTCCCCTCCACCGTTGATAATCAGTTCAACGATATTACCACAAACGCTGCAACGATAAAAAGCCACCTTCTCCTTCATACAATAACCACCTTCCATTCCATAATTACAAAAAATCTTTGTTATTAATAATCATTATAAATTGTGGATGATGAAATTGTCAACATAAGTAAGAACACAAAAACTCCATAAGTGGAGTTTAAATTGTAGATTTTGGTGCAGGAGAAGGGATTTGAACCCTCAAAACTACGC
>JAAYKT010000473.1 GCA_012522255.1 Clostridiales bacterium | reverse complement strand
CATCAGTACTTCCCAAAGGTATAAATTCCTTTTCCTGTATTACACGCAAAACTTTGCTCTGAAGCCCTAAGGGCATATCACCTATTTCATCCAAGAAAATAGTGCCCCTATTTGCTACCTCGAATCTGCCTTTTTTATCTTGTAAAGCACCGGTAAATGAACCTTTTTTGTGTCCAAATAGTTCACCCTCTAAAAGATGTTCCGGTATAGCAGCGCAATTAATAACTACAAATCTTTCATCTTGTCTTTTCCCCGAAAAGTGTAAAGCTCTTGCTGCCAACTCTTTACCCGTGCCACTTTCCCCGAGAATTATCACATTAGAATCAACATCTTTAAGTTTTTCTATTAATTCATATACTTCTTGCATGGGAACACTTTTGCCAATCATTTCTTGATATTTATATCCTTGTTTTAATTCGCCTGAAAGAAAATCTACATCGTCACTCAACTTTTTCATATCCAATGCTTGTTTTATAAAAACCTGTAGTTCATCTAAGTCCAAGGGTTTTGTCAAATATGTATAAGCACCGTTTTTCATTGCGCTTACTGAGGTCTTTATACTTCCAAATGCTGTCATTATTATAACAGGTATACTATTGTCATATTCTTTGATTTTCTTTAAAACATCAATGCCATTGTCATTACCTATAATCAAATCAAGTAAAACCAAATCAACAGCTTCTTTTTCCAATAAGCATAAACCTTCACTGGATGTTGTTGCATATCTTACATCATAAGAATGCTTTAAAGCTAACGAAATAAATGTACAAGTACTTAACTCATCATCAATTATCAATATTTTTTGTTTCATTTGTATCTGCCCTCCTAAATTTTAGTGTCACTTCAGTATAACTTCCTTGTTCGCTTTTAATCTCTAATATGCCATTATTTTTTGATATAAATTGATGAACAAGTGCAAGTCCAAGTCCTGTTCCAGCCTGTTTCGTTGTATAAAAAGGTTCGGTACAATGGTAAATATCTGTTTGCCTCATCCCTACGCCTTCATCTTTTATATGTAAATAGGAATACTTATCGTCTTTGTTTACATTAATCTCCATTGTAAATAAATCATTCAGACTGCCTTGTTGCTTTTTTGCCATGGATTCAATACTATTCATCATAATATTTATTACTGACTGCTTAATGCTGTCCCTATTCGCAAAAACAACAACTGTATCATCCAATACAATTTCAAAGTTTATTCTATCCTTCTTCGCAGCTAAATTTACTAAATATAAACAATCACGAACAACATCTGCAAGAGATATCATCTCATTTATTCCTTTAAATGGCCTAGCATAATTTATCAAACTTTCAATTAGCTGATTCATTCTATCTACTTCATCCGGGACAAATTTGGCAAACGCCTCTTGTACTTCAGGATCTTCCCTTTTTTCCCTAATAAGGGAAGCGGCTGTACGTAAAGCCATTAATGGATTCTTGATTTCATGGGCTATCCCTGCAATCAAACGATTTAAAGATTTATTCTTTTCTTTTTCTATTAATTCCTGTTTCTCCAACTCCTCAGCTGTAATATCCTCTACATTCAGCAAAATATTGCCAACGCCTACATCGTCATATAAACGGAATATTCTATATCTATAGCTTCTCTTATCGCTATCATCCCCTAATTCCAATACAGAAGGGCGTTCATTTATCTTAGCAAAATCATTATCCACAAATAAATTAGAATCAATACAATTTATTATACTTCCAAATATATGTAGATTCCTTATGTCAGTATCATGATACTCATCCTTCTGACCGCTCAGCCGGAGTGCGGCTTGATTTATCAATAAAATTTTATAATCCTTATCAAATAATACCATTCCGCTCGGTGCAAACTCTATCATACTATAGCGGATGCGACTTTCATTTTCAAGTTGTATCATCTTTTTATCTAACTCCAGATTTGCATCAAATAACTCTTTTGTTTTTTCATCCACTTTTATCTTTAAAATTCTATTTAAAGCCAAACTAAGGAAAGTTATTATAAAAGCAACAGAAATGGTTCCTATTGCAATATTTTTTATTCTTTTTATCACTTGGGCATAGATAACGCTGTCATCTTTAATCACCCATCTCTTATAGATTTTTTCATAATTACCACTCGCCCGTATCTCTGTTAAACCAGCATTTATTAGATTAAAAAGCTCCTTTTCATTTGGTCTGACTAAAATGGCATAACTTACGGGAGAAATATAACTTCTCAAAACTGTAAAATCATTTTGTGTATCATTTTGATGTGTCAAATAAATAAAAGAATCGAAGACAGCCAAAGCCATATCAGCCTTCTCATCCACCAAAGCTTGATATGTCGAAACTTGATTTCCTTGAGTTAAGTAACGCTGGACTCCCATATTAGCCAAATAAGCATTTGCAGCAGTTCCATATTCCACGGCTACACTATAAAGACGGTAGTCAGCCACTTCTTCTAAAGCACTTGCTGGTTGGTTTTTTACAAATAAACATAACGTTGATGCTGATAATTCAGCTGTATATTGAAGCCCTGCGGCAGCACTATCATTAGTTCTATGCCCTAAGATTAAATCCACAGCCCCTTTTCGTAATGCTTCAAGGCAGTCACCATTAGTTTCATAAGGTATATAGATTATATCCAGGCCTTTTTGTTTTGCAATCCAATTCATCATATCAATATGCATACCACTATAGTATATATCGTCACTAATAAAACTGTATGGGACAGAATGACAGTTAAAAGCGACTCTATGCGTTTTTTTATTGGCGCATATGTTATGAGAAAAAATTATAAAATATATACATAAAATTATAATTAAACTGATACTTCTCCTATGCTTTTTTGTCATAACATCCCCCGTGATTTCGTATTACATTTCTATTAATTAGCGATTTATTAATCCAAATACTACCCACATATTGTTAGTTAAT
>JAAYKT010000472.1 GCA_012522255.1 Clostridiales bacterium | reverse complement strand
TTGTGTTGAGTCTATCTCTTTCACTCCTTTCTCCCCAATATTTAATAATCGCACAAAAGCCCTAAAAGACAAAAGCCGAGCATAAACTCGGCTTAAAAAATATCTTACTATCAATAGTTGCTATCCATAAGCTCAAGGAACCCACTTACCTGACTCAAAAAAACAGCCATACTAACTCCATTGAGCACTATAACAACCTTGTGCTTAACCAAAGATACTTATAAATATATTTATATCTAATCAAAAATAAGCATTTATTTATAACTGCTCCTGTAGTCTACAGCTCATCAATACAGTTTATGATAAAAATATTTTGTTAAAATCTATATGGCTAAGTATTCAAGCAAGACACCTCTTTAGAGCCTTATAAAGATTTTAGTCAGTTTACCTAATAGTGTCAAGCTTCATTATCATCTTCATATCTTCAAAATCATCTTTAAAGCTAATACTAATCTTTTCTATTATTTAAGAAAGGATGCTAACGATGATATAGCTTCCGGCGGACGCTTTCGCCACCCGTCACTTCCGGTAGGATTTTATCTGTAATCTTGGAAAACAAGGTATGTGGGATATCCGTCCTTCCTGTCGCCAAAAAATGAACCGGGCGAATAACCTGGCTCCTCTATACTATACTCTTAGTTTTTCTTTTAAGGCTTCTTGAAGAACTTTGGATAAACTAATGCCGGCATCAGCTGCTTTAATATCTAACCAGCCGGGAATACTCACTGTACGGCGTATAGCACGATTGTCACGTATATCTGCGCAAACAAGATTTACAAACTGATTTTCTGAAACATTGATTTTTTTCATGTTACTGGGAGTCGGAATGTCCTCCTTTTCGTCCAATAAATACTCAATCCACTGAGTAAAAGCGTTTTGGGCCATATCTATTGCACTGGATAAGGATTTGCCCTCACTAATGCATCCTGGTAAATCAGGAAAAGTGATTGTGTGGCTACCATCTTCATTGCATTCGAAAATAGCAGGGAAAATATACTCCATAAAAGTATCCCCTTTCTTCGTGTTATCTCTAACGGCGAGCCTCTATTTCAACCCCGCATCCTTCAGGATTTGTCTGGCTGTGTTCTCGTTGATCTCTCTGTGCCTTGGGACTTGTACTGATCTTTTGTTAGGGGCTTTGTAAATTGTGTGGTCTCCATTGTCCCTGACTTCATGATAGTTATTGGATTCAAGTATCTTTATCAAGTCCCTTCGTTTCAACTATATGCCCCCTCTGGTTATTTGTATTCTATTACGTAATTTACGTAAAGTCAACAGGTTTTAAGAGAACATAGATCCTCCAATTTACGGCATTATAACTATGTCTCCCCAGAGTAATTTTTCCCTAACTATCATTCTTGCCGGCAATTCTGTCATTTATTTGGGCTCTGATTTTATCGACACATATCTGGTATATCTCCGGATTATTTTTCAAGAATTCTTTGGCATTCTCACGGCCCTGGCCCATTCTTTCTCCCTCAAATGAATACCAGGAACCGCTTTTTTGAATAATCTCCATATCGGCGGCCAAATCTAGTACATCGCCTTCTTTAGATATACCCATACCGAACATAATGTCAAATTCAACTGTTTTAAAAGGAGGAGCTACCTTATTCTTAACTACTTTCACCCTGGTGCGGCTTCCTATTTGCTCGGTTCCTTGTTTGATGGGTTCGCCTTTCCTAACTTCCAATCTTATGGACGAATAGAACTTTAGCGCTCTTCCTCCGGTTGTGGTCTCCGGATTTCCATATACTATACCTATTTTTTCCCGTATTTGATTAATAAAGATCACGGTTGCACTGGATTTGCTAATGTGGGCAGTAAGCTTTCTTAGGGCTTGTGACATGAGGCGAGCCTGTAGTCCCACATGGCTATCGCCCATTTCTCCTTCAATTTCAGCTTTAGGCACTAAAGCCGCTACGGAATCGATTACTACCACGTCTATAGCCGCACTCCTTACCAGAGCTTCGGTTATTTCCAGAGCTTGTTCGCCATTATCCGGTTGCGATACTAAAAGATTATTTATATCTACACCCAGTCGCTTGGCATAGAGCGGATCCAAGGCATGTTCAGCATCTACAAAAGCTGCCATTCCGCCTGCTTTTTGGGCCTGAGCTACAGCATGCAGAGCTACCGTGGTTTTCCCGGATGATTCCGGACCGAATATTTCAATAACTCGTCCCCGGGGCAGCCCACCCACACCTAAAGCTATATCCAGAGAAATACAGCCGGTTGAGATAACTTCTATATTCATGGTTGTATTTTCTCCCAACTTCATTATGGAACCCTTGCCAAACTGCTTTTCGATATTTTTCATAGTATTATTAAGCGCATCTGCCTTTGCCTGGTTTATTTCATTGGCCTCCATTCTTTAGCCCCCTCAAACGTTTGTTCGCTTTTATAGATTATAATGCAGTATAGTTTAGCATGTCAATAC
>JAAYKT010000471.1 GCA_012522255.1 Clostridiales bacterium | reverse complement strand
CCACAATAATCAAGGAATTTTTCAAAAATTTCACCTCTTTTAAAACATTTAATTTTTTCATATGTTATTTATTATTTATGCATTATAATAAACTCCCTCTATTTGCTTCAGGTAGCCTTGTATTTCCATTAATATAATTGTTGATAATATTTCAGAGGGTTGAATGTCCGGATTTTTTTCAATTATATTATCTGCAGTCATGCCGGATTCTTTTACCGAATCCATAATTATTTTTTCTATTGCATTGGGATTTTTTACTTCTTTGTGTGGCAAAGGATCTGCATATCCATAATATTCTTCCAATATATCAGCTGCTGTTACTACTACTTGTGCCCCGTTTTTTATTAGTTCATTCGTACCTAAACTGTTTGGGGAATTAATATTACCCGGTATTGCAAATACATCCCTGCCTTGTTCCAATGCAAAATCTGCCGTTATAAGGGAACCACTCTTTTTGTTTGCCTCCACAATAAGCACTCCTTTTGACATACCGCTTATTATTCTGTTTCTTGCAGGAAAGTTCTGTGGTAATGCTTTATAACCCAAAGGGTATTCAGAGATTATGGCGCCGTTTTTAGTTATTTCCATAGCTAAGTTCAGCCCGCTTTTGGGATAAACACTGTTTAATCCACATCCAAAAACTGCAATCGTCCTTCCACCTGCTTTTAGAGCCCCTTTGTGCGCCGCCGAATCAATGCCCAATGCCATACCGCTTACAACGGTAAAGCCGGACTCGGCTAGTTCTTTTCCAAATTGGTAAGCCGTTTTTAATCCGTACTCTGATGCTTTTCTTGATCCAACTATTGCTATAGAATTTATATCGTTTTCTATAATGTTTCCCTTAACATATAATACTGACGGCGGATCAAATATATTTTTTAGGTTAAACGGATATTCTTCATCATCTATAGTATAAACAGTTATGTCATTCTTTTTCAAAGTATTCATATACCTGTCAAGTTTGGTTATATCTCTTTTTTCCATGATTAATTTTGCTGTTTTTTCATTAATCAGTTTGGAATCAATAAGCTCATTCTCACTGCAATGAAACAATCTTTTTGCATTGCCAAAGTAACTGACAAGTCTTGTATAACTTCTTGAACCTATACCCGGAAGACCGGAAAGCCAAACACAATACTTCTTGTCTACCATTATTACCTCCAAATTAATATATATGAAATCCCCTAACCTCAATATAATCCATATATATTATAATAATGTAAAAAAAACAAATGTCAAAGCAACTTCAGTATTAATTGAAAAATCATGGAAGGTAAAAGCAGTTTTTTATTGAATATATATTTAATAACATAATTAGGGGCGATTAAATGATTTATAAAGTGTATTCATCTTCCGTATACGGAATTAACGGTTACATAGTCAATGTTGAGATTGATTTATCAAACGGTTTACCCGGTTTCGATATCGTAGGGCTTCCTGACACCACAATAAAAGAATCAAAAGAAAGAGTAAAAGCAGCAATAAAGAATTCTAATTTTGGCTTTCCAAACAAACGCATAACTATTAACCTTGCGCCCGCGGACATTAAAAAAGAGGGATCTGTTTTTGATTTGGCAATTGCGGCGGGCATTTTAGGGGCAAATCAGATGTTTCCCGATGAGGAAATAGACAATACTGTTTTTTTGGGTGAACTTTCCTTAGATGGTTCTGTTAAGGCTATAAAAGGCATTTTACCTATGTGTATGGAAATAAAAAAGAATAATTTTACCCGTATTATTACTTCAGCCGAAAATGCAAGCGAGGCGGCATTAGTAAAAGGGTTATCCGTGTATCCCGTAAATAATTTGATTGAGATGGTTAGTTTTTTAAATAAGGAACTAAAAATATGCCCCGCAGTCTGTGACACAGATAGTTTTCTTTTAAATAGATTTATAGACATGGATTTTAAAGACGTTAAAGGACAGCACAGTGTAAAAAGAGCGTTGGAAATAGCAGCCGCCGGGGCCCACAACATGCTTATGATTGGTACTCCCGGATCCGGTAAGACCATGCTGGCAAGAAGGATGCCTTCTATTTTGCCTGACATGACCTTTGAAGAAAGTCTTGAGGTTACAAAAATTTATAGTGTGGCGGGTCTGTTAAAAGAAAGTGAAAACCTGATCTTACAAAGGCCTTTTCGTTCACCTCATCACACAATCTCTTCTGCTTCTTTAACCGGTGGCGGTAGAATTCCAAAACCCGGTGAAGTTTCTTTATCACATCATGGTGTTTTATTTCTTGATGAGATGCCTGAGTTTCCCAAACATGTGCTGGAAGTATTAAGACAACCTTTGGAAGACGAATGTGTGACCATATCACGTGTTAACGGGACGGTTACCTACCCCGCGAAGTTCATGCTCATAGCATCTGTTAACCCGTGTCCTTGTGGTTTTTTTGGAGACGAGTCAGGCCGTTGCAGTTGTAGCGCATCGCAAATCAAAAACTATATGGGTAAAATTTCCGGGCCCTTAATGGATAGGATAGACTTGCAGGTAGAGGTGAAACCCCTTAAATTTCAAGATTTAAGTGATAAGGTAAAAACCGAAAGTTCTGAAACAATCAGAAAACGTGTAAACAGTGCAAGGTCAATCCAATTAGAAAGGTATCGAAACCAAGGTATTTTTTCCAATTCCCAGCTCAAGCCCAAGCATATGAGTGTATATTGTAAAATAGGAATCAAAGAAAAAGATTTGCTTCGAGAGGCATTCGATAAATTTAATCTTAGCGCCCGTGCATATAATAGAATTCTAAAGGTTGCCAGAACCATAGCAGATTTAGACTCTGCAATGGATATTAATATAAAACATATAGCAGAAGCGATTCAACATAGGACTTTGGATAAGAAATACTATATATAAACTTACTCACTTGTTTTTTCAATACATACACTGATTGGGGGGCAGTTTAACCAGTTTACGAAATTCAATGCCAAAACTGAATACTTTTTATAATTTAGTTGTTCGATATATTTCATGACAGCATCCTTTTCTTCAAAACCGCTGTCTCCCCCATAATAAATTACCATCATTATTATACCGCCTACCTGTAACAGATCTAATGATTTGTTTATTGCAGATATGGTGCTTTTTGGTTTCGTTGCTATTTGATGATTCCCTCCGGGTAAATAACCCAAATTAAACATTATGACTTTAACACCGGGTGGCACGTACTTATCCATCAATTGATGGCCTTCATTTATAAGCTCAACCCTGTTCAATAAATCATTTATTTTTAATTTTTTACGGGTATTTTCTATAGCTGTGTTTTGAATATCAAAAGAATATACCTTACCTCTGCAGCCCACAATTTTTGCTAAAAAAACAGTATCATTACCATTTCCAGCGGTGGCATCCACTGCTGTATCGCCCTCGCCGAGATACTTTGATACTATTTCATGAGATATACTTAATGGATTTTTGTATGACATGTAAAACTCCTTCGAGTATCAATACCCTAATTTACCGCTGTAATCAAAGGCATCTTTTATCAATGCTATTTTATTTGCTTTGTTATCGGCATCCACAAATATTTCCACTATGTCAAATCTGCTCATGTAATTCGTCAGATTTTTATTAGATATATAATGCAAAGCCGTTTTAACTATTTTCAACTGTTTTGGATAATTAACGGCTTCACCTGGTTCGCCAAATATATTTGAACTCCTTGTCTTTACTTCTATGAAAGAAACTGTATCTCCGTCTGCTGCTATTATATCTATTTCACCAAATCTGCAACGATAATTGGTTGTCAGTATTGTGTAACCTTCGTCTTCTAAAAATTTTACTGCAGTTTTCTCGCCATAGGATCCAAGAATTTTGTTTTTATACATCCCGGTCCCTCTTTTCTTTTGTAACAATAATCGTTGTGAAAGACGCAAAAAATTTATGTGCCTTTTTAAACACTGAAACACCATAAAATTATACGTTTTTAGTAAAGGTTTTTCTATGTATAGGCTATAACCCATATTTTCTTATACTTTCAAAATGTTCTTTTGTTCCGTAACCTTTGTGCCGAGCAAAGCCATATCCGGGATAAACACTTTCATAAGACGTAATAATTCTGTCTCGCTCGACTTTTGCGACTATTGATGCCGCAGCTATGGAAAAGCTTTTGCTGTCACCTTTAATAATTGAACATTGAGGTATATTCACATCACGCAACTTTTCCGCATCAATTAACAAAAAATCAGGGTTGATTTTTAGATCGCATACGGCTTTTTTCATAGCCAAATGTGTTGCATTTTTTATATTTATTAAATCAATAGTTTCCTCATCCACTATTCCCACGCCAACGGATAAAGCCTTTTCCATAATTTCCAAGTAAATATGGTTCCTCTTTTTTTCCGAAAGCTTTTTTGAATCTTTAATACCCGGAATAAATATCTTCATATCAAGAATAACCGCTGCGGCCACAACAGGCCCCGCCAAAGGTCCCCGCCCTGCTTCATCTATACCCGCAATTTTTACAAAACCTCTTTCTCGATAGAGTTCTTCGAATTCCCAAGATGCATCATAAACTTTTTTTGTCTTTTTTAATGATAAATGCATATCTGTGCCTTTCTTTGATTAATATGGTTTTTCCAATGATATTTTACCGAGCCTCCCATTTCTAAAATCATCTAATATCAAATTTGATACTTTATTAAAATCTATTTCGCCGCCGGCTAACATACATCCTCTTTTTTCGCCTATAATTTTCACTAACTCTTCTGCCCGTTCTTCTATTTTTTCAAGTATATACCTTTTTTGAAGTTTTTCCGGAAAATGCATTAAAGCTTTTTTAATAAATTCCAAAGCCAATTCATTAATATCAACAATTTCGTCTTTAACTGCTCCTGTAAAAGCTAAATTTTGCGCAACAATCTTATCTTCAAATTTTGGCCATAGGATCCCGGGTGTATCAAGAAGCTCAAAATCCTTGCTTATTTTTATCCATTGTTTCATCTTTGTAACACCGGGAATTCCTCCGGTCCTCGCTGTGCTTTTATTGGCTAATTTGTTTATAAAAGATGACTTACCAACATTTGGAATACCAATAACCAAGGCTCTTATAGTTTTATGTATTATGCCTTTCTTTTTCATTCTTTCCATTTCATCAATCATAAGATTTCTGCATTCCCGCAAAACATCTTTTAGCCCCTCACCTTTTACGGAATTAACGAAAATAGCTGTTATGCCTTTACGAAAAAAATATTCTTTCCATTGTTTATTTACTTCTTCGTCAGCTAAGTCCTTTTTATTTAAAACTATAATTCTTTTTTTATTTCCAATAATAGTATCTACGTCCGGATTTCTACTGCTCATTGGTATTCTTGCATCCAGCATTTCAATAACAATATCTATGAGTTTCAGTTCTTTTGTAATTTCTTTTTGAGTTTTGACCATATGACCCGGATACCATTGGATATTCAAACATTATCACCTTCCTATAAATAACAAAAGGGCTTATGACAGCCCTTCAATTACATTTTGCTTTTAATTTTAGCCGCTTTCCCTACTCTCTTTCTCATGTAGTTCAACTTGGCTCTTCTTATCTTACCTCTTCTAATTATTTCAATCCTGTCAATTCTTGGTGAGTGAACAGGAAATGTTCTTTCCACACCAACCCCGTAAGCAACACGCCTGACAGTAAATGTTTTCGAAAGCCCGCCACCTTGCATTTTTAAAATATAACCTTCAAAGGCTTGTAATCTCTCTCTTGTTCCTTCTACAACCTTTACAAATACTCTTACAGTATCTCCTACCTTTAAATCAGGTAAATCTTTTTTTAATTGTTCGTTTTCAATCATTGAAATTAAACCCACTGCTGTCCCTCCTTCCCTCACAGGCATTCTTATCATCTTTTTAGTGATAGCGGAACACCCTTTATAACATGGCAATTATATCATAGGTTAAAATATCATGCAATAATCAATTTAAGATACACTTTTATCTCGATTGCCGTTTGGCCCGTCTTATAAGCAGACTATTTTTTTGGCTTAATTGCCGGTGTAATTCTATTTTTCATTTTCTATTTCTTCCAGTATGATTAACTCATCTTTGCTAAGTACAGCCTTTTTTATCAAATCCGGCCTTTTTTTAAAAGTTCTTTTTATAGATTCTGCTTTTCTCCACTTTTCGATGTTTGCATGGTGTCCGGTCAATAATATTTCCGGTACCTTAAGGCCTAAATATTCTGCCGGTCTCGTGTATTGCGGATATTCAAGCAATCCTTCACTAAAAGTCTCATTCCAATGTGATTCTTCTTCCTTTAAAACTCCGGGTACCAGCCTTGCCGTTGAATCAACTATTGCCATGGCAGCTATTTCACCGCCTGTCAGAACAAAATCACCCAAAGAAATCTCTTCATCGATTATGTTCACTATAACTCTTTCATCTACCCCTTCATAATGTCCACATATTATCACAATGTTTTTATGTTTTAAAAAAGACCTGGCCTTATTTTGGTTAAATACTCTTCCTTGGGGGCTCATAAGAATTACATAAGGTTTTTCTCCTATATCTTCTGTCAGATAATCCAATGCCGTGAAAATAGGTTGACATTGCAAAACCATACCAAGACCTCCCCCATAAGGGTAATCATCCACTCGTTTATGTTTATCAGTTGAAAAATCACGTAGATTATGCAATCGGATTTTTATAATGTTTTTAGCTACAGCTCTTCCTATTATACTTTCACCCAGCACCTTCTCAAACATGCCCGGAAATAGGGTAAGAATATCAAACCTCATTTATATCAGCCCTTCCGGTAATTCGACTATCATTTTTTTATTCTCAATACTTAAATCTTTAAATATGCTTTTAAGCGCAGGAATTAAAATTTCTTTATCATTATCCCTAACAATATACACATCATTGCTTCCTGTTTGTAATACGTCTGATACTGTCCCCAAGTATTGTCCTTCAGTTGTGTACACCTCTGCCCCTATAACATCACAGATAAAATATGCACCTTCAGGCAGTTTCACTGCATCTTTTCTATGCACCTTTATATATTTATTACGATACAGATTTGCATTATCAATATCATCTATTCCCTTTAACTTGATTACAATCATATTGTTTAGATATTTAGCATATTCAACTTTCAAATTACCCAAAACACCGTTTTTTTCAATAAATACCTCTTTTAAGTTGGTGAATCTTCTTATATCATCAGTTAAAGGATATACTTTTAATTCCCCTTTGATTCCATAAGTATTGGTAATTTGCCCTATACTGATATACTCTACCATAAAAACACCTTCGCTATGATATTATAGGGGTTAGTTAACTAACCCCCTATACAATCATAGTATTTCCATAATAACCTTTTTATCGGTTTTTGCAGCAGCAGATTTAACCACGGTCCTTAATGCCCTGGCAATTCTGCCCTGTCTTCCTATCACTTTTCCCATATCCTCGGGAGCAACGGTTAACTCATAGATTACTGACTTTCCAGAGTCTATCTCTTTTACTCTGACTTCAGTCGGTTTGTCAACAAGTGCTTTTGCCATAACCTCAATCAATTCTTTCAAAGTAAACACTCCTATAAGAATACTATACTATTATACCTGACTTTTTGAATAATGATTTCACTGTTTCTGAAGGTTTTGCACCGGTCTTGAGCCACTTTGCAGCTTTCTCTTCATCTATCTTTATTTCTATAGGTTCTTTAATAGGATTATAATACCCTATTTCCTCTATAAATCTACCATCCCTTGGGGATCTTGAATCGGTAACAACCAACCTATAAAAAGGTGCTTTTTTAGCCCCCATTCTTTTCAGTCTGATTCTAACTGCCATTTTTTCACCTCCTTCACTCGAATATGTTTAGTTAAAGAAAGGAAATTTTCTTTTACCTCTTTTATAATCCTTCCCCATATCAGAAAATTGTTTGAACATTTTTTTTGTTTGTTCAAAATTTTTGATAACTTTGTTAACGTCTTGAATAGTGCTACCGCTTCCCTTTGCAATTCTTTTTCTTCTGCTTGAGTTAATAATCGAAGGTTCCTGTCGTTCTTTTTTTGTCATGGATTTTATTATAGACTCTATTTTAATTAATTCTTTGTCATCTACTTCTATATTCTTTAGTTTTCCCATTCCCGGTATCATATCAACTATTTGACTAAGCGGACCCATATTCTTCATTTGTTGTAACTGTTCTAAAAAATCCTCAAAAGTAAATTGTTGGCTTCTTATCTTTTTTTCCAGTTCCATTGCCTTTTTTTCATCTATGGTGGATTGAGCTTTTTCAATTAGACTAAGCATATCTCCCATTCCAAGAATTCTTGAAGCCAATCTATCAGGGTGAAATGACTCTAAATCACTTAATTTTTCTCCTGTGCCGATATATTTAATGGGTTTGCCTGTTACTGCCTTAATGGACAAGGCAGCTCCCCCTCTTGTATCACCATCTAATTTTGTAAGGATTACTCCATCTATGCCTAATTTTTCTTCGAAATTCGCCGATACGTTCACCGCATCCTGACCCGTCATAGAATCAACAATCAACATGATTTCATGGGGTTTTATACTTTCTCTGATGCCTATCAGTTCATTCATTAATTCTTCATCTATATGAAGCCGTCCCGCTGTATCTATTATTACTATATCATTACCGTTTTTTGCGGCATATTCTAACGCTGCCTTGCTAATATTAACGGGTTTTAGCTTGTCACCAAGAGAAAAAACATCCACTCCGACTTGTTCTCCAACCACATGAAGCTGTTTTATGGCAGCAGGCCTATAAACATCACAAGCTACCAATAAAGGTTTTTTACCTGTTTTTTTAAAGGCCAAACCTAACTTGGCACATGTAGATGTTTTTCCGGCACCCTGCAGTCCAATCATCATAATAATTGTCGGCGGTTTGGACGACATTGTAATCTTGCTTTGAGTGGAACCCATCAGCTTTGTTAACTCATCATTTACAATTTTTATCACATGCTGTCCCGGAGTGAGGCTTTCCAATAACTCTTGCCCTATTGACCTTTCTGTTACTTTGTTTATAAAATCTTTTACTACTTTGTAATTAACATCCGCTTCCAATAAAGCAACCCTAACTTCTCTCATTGCTTCCTTTACATCTTTTTCATTGAGTTTACCGCTTCCCCTAAGTTTCTTAAAGGTTGCCTGGAGTTTATTTGTTAAACCTTCGAAAGCCATTTAAAAACCTCCGTACTATTTATATTAATTCTTTTATTATTCTTTTTATTGAAAGTAATCTTTCTTTAATTCCTATATCAACGGACTTATTCATTAGAATTTGTTCTACTTCCAAATCAATCTCTTTTAAGAATAAATTTTGCTTGATGAACTTATCTACTAATTTTAGTTTTTTTTCATACCCTTTTAGAGCGTTTTCTGCCCTCTTTAAGGCATCATACACACCTTGACGGCTGGTTTTGGTTATCTCGGATATTTCACCAAGTGAAAAATCATGATTATAATACATATCTATAATGTTTTTTTGATTTTCAGTCAACAACTCACCATAAAAATCCATTAATAGAGATTTATATACCAAATCATCTTTCATATTTACCTCTTTTGTACGTAGATAACATAGATAACAATTAGAACATATAAACGGCCTAAAAACCGCTTTTTCGTCTAATGCTTTTTATGAATTAAGCAAAAATATTGGCGCAATCATAATACCACTGTAAAGGTATTAACCCTTACAGTGGTATTCTATAGGAATATATTTTATATGTCAACTTTTTTTATAAATTTTATCAAATTGCATCCAACTTTTAATGTTCGCATCGTATAATTTTATATTTTATAATAGAGAATATCAGTATTTAATAAGGATTACATACTTAGAATGGTTTAAAGCTCGTTAACAAAATAATGGATTAGTGAAATCTAATTGTTACAGCTCACTGACAGTTATTCTGAAAACAAGGCTTCCACAAATTCTTCGGCTTTAAAATCCTGCAAATCATCTATTTGCTCTCCCATGCCTATCAACTTTACGGGTATTCCCAATTCTTCTTTAATAGCTATGACTATGCCGCCTTTTGCCGTTCCATCAAGCTTGGTCAGTATAATTCCATCAATATCGGTAACTTCTTTAAATGCCTTTGCCTGTATAATGGCATTTTGACCTGTGGTGGCATCTAAAACCAAAAGAACCTCTTTATGTGCTTCAGGATACTCTCTATTTGCAATTCTTATAATCTTTTTCAGTTCTTCCATGAGATTTTTCTTGTTATGAAGCCTGCCTGCCGTATCGCAGATTACCACATCTACTTTTTTGGATTTTGCAGAATTAATAGCATCGAATATTACAGCAGCCGGATCAGCTCCTTGTTGATGTTTTATCATATCTACATTTATTCTGTTACTCCATATTTCAAGTTGGTCGATTGCCGCAGCTCTAAATGTATCTGCAGCCGCTATCAACACCTTTTTACCTGATCTTTTTATCCTATATGCAATTTTACCAATAGATGTGGTTTTACCTACTCCATTTACACCTATAACTATAATTATTTGCGGGTATAAAATATCATCGGTATTCAGTCTATCCCCCAAAATTTCTAAAATTTCCTGTTTAAGAATTTTGATGATATTCGAAGGGTCTGCAATTTTATCTTCTTTAACCCGTACTTTAATTCTGTCAATTATGTCCATGGTCGTTTTAACACCTATATCAGAAGATATCAATATTTCCTCCAATTCGTCATACACTTCTTCGTTTATAGTTTTAAAACCATGCAAAACGTTATTGATTTTACCTGTAAGGCTTTTTCTTGTTTTTGACAGACCGCTTTTTAATTTTTCAAAAAAAGTCATATTTGAATTATTCAAATCACACCCTCCTGTTTCTAACAGACTTTGTCTTCAAGTTTGACAGATAATAGTACCGAGGCACCTGTATCCTCCATACTTACACCATATAAACAATCGGCAGCTTCCATACTTCCTTTTCTATGTGTAATTATGATAAATTGCAAATCCCCAGAAAGCTCTTTTAAATATGTGGCATACCGAATTACATTGGAATCATCCAAGGCTGAGTCTATTTCGTCCAAAACACAAAAAGGTATGGGTTTCATTATTAAAATCCCGAATAGCAAAGCAATTGCTGTTAGGGCACGTTCTCCACCGGACATAAGCATTAAATTTTGTTGTTTTTTATTAGGCGGTTTTACTACTATATCTATACCTGATTCCAAAACATTATCCTTATCTGTTAAAACAACTTGTGCGGACCCGTTTCCAAACAGCTTTACAAATACCTCATTAAAGTTCTTATTTATAGTTTGAAACTCGCTCAAAAACTTACTTTCCATATAATTTGTTATTTCTTCAATTATAGTATTAAGTGAATCTTTAGCTGTCATTAAGTCTTCAAGCTGCCCTTTCAAAAAATTATACCGATTATTTAATCTCTCGTGCTCTATAACGGCATTAACATTAACAGTACCTAAATCTTTAATTCTTTCTTTCAATTCTTCTATTCTTTTAACAGACTGGCTGATTACGAGCTTTTCGTTTTTATATGTTAAAGCTTTAGTATAACTCAGTTCGTATGTATCAAGAAGTTTAAATTCTAAATTTTCTACTTCCATTTCGTACTTGTTTTTTTGTAAACCTATTTTATACAGATTATTCTGTAGGTTTGAAATCTCCGTTTGACAATCCTTTATATGATTTTCTAATAATCCTTGTGACTCTATTTGTTTCAATTTGCCTGCTTCGGTTATTTTTAATTCTTCCTGTAAGGTTATAAGATTATTATCAAGGCTTGTTATATTTGCACATAATTCACTTTCTTTATTTTGATTATCTTTTAGATCATTCTTCGCTTTATCGATTGAAATAATTGTATTATTAATTTTCTCTGTAATTTCATTTTCGTTGCTTACTGTATTGCTTAACGATTTTACTAAAGAGCTTTTTTGCTGTTTTAGCTCTGCCTCCTTAATTTTTAACTCGGTTAGATTTTTAATAAATGTGTCTTTTTCATATTTGGAAGCCTTGATTTCTTCCTCCAAAGCACCCATTTCGCTTAGTATTAGTTCACTTTCCTCTTCTGCTGCATTTTGTTCATCTTCTTTTATTCTAACCAAATGTTTATTATTGTTTCTTTCATTTTTTAATTCTTCTATATCCTTTTTTGCAATCTCCATTTTTGAACTTAACAAATCTAAGTCTGTTTTAATATAGTCAAGTCTATTTTTTGCGCCAGAATAATCAATACTTAGTTTCTGTAAAACTTCCGTTAAGTCATTTATTCTATTGTTTAATAT
>JAAYKT010000470.1 GCA_012522255.1 Clostridiales bacterium | reverse complement strand
CCACTGAGATCAAAATAGTAGCAGGTTTTATAGGCTGCACACAGGTTTTGACATTTGCATCAATAACATTTTTTATTGTATTTATATCAATAGCATTTTTAATAAGCAAATTACTCAGTGATGAAGAAAAATTGATAACGACAACGGAGAAAGCCAAGGAAATAGAAAAGGGATTGGCGGAAGCGCGCCTAAGAGCGTTGGAAGCAAGAACCACTCAGGAAATACAAAGCCTGGTGCACGATTTAAAAACACCTTTGACCTCAGTGCAGGCACTTGCAAGCGTTTCACAAATAATAACGGAAGATGAAAAAATCAGACTGTACATGGAAAAAGCGGTAAACTCGGTAGACTGTATAAATAAAATGATATCGCAAATCCTTTATGAAAACAGTAAGGACAATATACAGACAGGTGAATTGTTTGAATATGCTTTTTCCCAATTAGCTTCCCATAAGAATAAAGACCATATCAGATACAAAAATAGTTGCAAAGCAAAATATATATATATAAATAAAATAAGATTTTCAAGAGCGATAATCAACATAGTACAAAATGCTTTGGATGCTATAGATAATAACGGAAGTGTAAATATTACCGTAAAGATGTCGGGTAAACAAATAGTTATTATTATCGAGGATGATGGGATAGGAATAGATGAAGATTCCATTGACAGGATATGGGAGGCTGGGTTCAGTACCAAAAATTCCACCGGCTTGGGCCTTGGATTTGTGGAAGGTGTAATCAATAACCATGGAGGGTTATTGGAGCTCATAAGTGTAAAAGGTAAAGGGACAAAATTAATAATTACCTTGCAGGAGGCTGATCAGAGTGAACAAAACTATCAAAATACTGACTATAGATGATTCAAAAGATATATTATTTGCCATATCTGTCATATGCGAATATCAAGGCTGGAAAGCTCTTACGGCATCTCATGCCAAAAGAGGCCTTGAACTTCTTATAAACCAAGGCGCCAATCTTATACTTTTGGATTATCATATGCCTGAAATCGACGGTATTGAAGCGATAAGAATGCTTAGAGAGGTAAATAAATCTGTCCCCATTATAATTCTTACTGTTGAGGAAAGGCCAGAAATTGCAGATAGATTTATGGCTGAAGGGGCAGATGATTTTGCATTAAAGCCTATAAAAGCTTTAGATTTGATATGGAGGATTAAAACCCATCTACGAATAAGCCAGGAACCAGAAATTGATGATATAGAATTGAAAAAAGGATTAAGTCGTGAAACTTTGGATAAGGTTCTTGAATATTTGAACGGTAATATTCAATATACCACCATTAAAAAGATAGCACAGGGTACGGGACTGGCTTATCAAACAGTGCATCGTTATATGCAATACCTAATTGAAAACAATAAGGTTGAGGTAAAACTTAAATATGGGAAACAAGGCAGGCCGAAGAACAGATATATCGTAAAACAATAGGCGAAGCACCGAGCAAGTGTCGGGGACACTTGCCATTTTATTTTTTTAAAAAATTTTCAAATAATATTGAAATAAAATACTTATTGAATTATACTAAAAATGAAGGTAAAATTGCAGAAATAAAAATAAAATAACAAAAATGAAATTTTAATTGCATTATTGTAAAGGAGGTTTGCATGTGAGCAGTAATGAAGTGGTTACGGAAAAGCTTGTAATCAAGAAGGATTGGTGTAAAGGTTGCGGAATATGTGTTAAGTTTTGCCCAAAACAGGTTTTAACACTAAAGAATGAAAAAGTGGAAATAGCAGATATCGACAAATGCATTCAATGTGGGCAATGCGAGTTGAGATGTCCTGACTACGCAATATATCTTAGGGGGAAAAAAAATGAAAAGTAAAGAATTATTAATGCAGGGAAACGAGGCATGTGTTGAAGGTGCTATAGTTGCCGGTATGAGATTTTTTGCGGGATATCCCATAACTCCATCAACAGAAATTGCAGAAATCTCATCTGAGAGGTTGCCTCAAATCGGGGGAAAATTCATACAAATGGAAGATGAAATCGCGAGTATGGCGGCGACCATCGGTGCTTCTCTGACCGGATTGAAAAGCATGACAGCCACCTCCGGGCCGGGGTTTTCATTAAAACAGGAAAACATCGGTTACGCAGCTATCGCAGAAGTGCCTTGTGTTATAGTAAATGTGCAAAGGGGAGGCCCAAGCACGGGATTACCTACATCTCCTGCCCAGGGTGAAATTATGCAATCAAGGTGGGGTACTCATGGGGATCATCCTATAATAGTACTTTCACCATCTTCCGTAAGGGAAACATTTGACGTTACAATAAAGGCTTTTAACCTTTCAGAAAAATACAGAGTTCCTGTCATAATACTTACAGATGAAATCATAGGTCACATGAGAGAAAAGGTTGTATTACCCGATACATCAAAAATTGAAATAATTAACAGAAAAAAACCTGAAGTTAAAAAAAAGGAATATCTACCCTTTAAACCCGATGAAAATTTGGTTCCGCCAATGGCAAATTACGGTGAAGGCTACAGATTTCATGTTACCGGATTGATTCATGACGAAACAGGTTTTCCAAGTGGCAGTCCAAAAGTAGCCGATAAGCTGACAAGAAGATTATGCGCCAAGATTGAAGATAACAAAGATGATATTATAGAATGGGAAGAGAAAAATACAGAAGATGCGGATATAATTATTTTGTCCGTTGGAAGCATAGCAAGAACTTCAAATGAAGCCATGAAGATGATGAGGGAAAAAGGATATAAGGTTGGAACATTCAGACCTATAACTGTATGGCCTTTCCCTGAAAAACGTCTTGAAGAATTATCAAAAAAGGTAAAAACCATAATTGTGGCAGAAATGAATTTAGGCCAACTATCTTATGAAGTAGAAAGAATTTGCAAATGCAATTCCAAAATCGAAAAGGTAAACAAAGTCAGCGGCGAGATGATAACCCCTGATGAGATCATAGCAAAAATAGAGGAGGTGCTATAATGCCAAGCTCAATAGTAGATAAATATTTTAGAACCAATAAATTACCTCAAATATGGTGCCCCGGTTGCGGTCATGGAATCATAACAAGGGCAATAACTGTTGCTATTGATAAATCAGGATTTGAAAGGGATAAAATATGTATTGTTTCCGGAATAGGATGTTCCTCGAGAGCAACAGGATATTTGGATTTTGATACTCTTCACACTACCCACGGCAGAGCTATTGCATTTGCTACAGGTATCAAGCATGCAAGGCCGGATCTAAAAGTAATTGTGATAACAGGTGACGGCGATGCAACCGCCATCGGAGGGAACCATTTGATACATGCATGCCGCAGGAATATTGACATTACTGCTATAATTTATAACAATAACATATACGGAATGACAGGCGGCCAGTATTCGCCTACAACTCCCACTCATGACAAAGGAACAACCGCACCTTACGGCAATATAGATAAAACATTTGATATCCCTGCATTGGCGTCTGCCGCAGGTGCAACTTATGTTGCGAGGGCAACTGCTTAACATGCAACACTTTTGGCTAATTTAATTGAAAAAGGCTTAAAAAACAACGGATTTTCTTTAATCGAAGCTATTAGCGACTGCCCCACTTATTATGGTAGAAAAAATAAAAAAGGCGATGCGGTTGCTATGCTTGAATGGCAAAAAGAAAATGCAGTAAATATTACTGCAGCAGCAAAATTACCACCTGAATCTTTAAAGGGCAAGTTCCTTATCGGCGAATTCAAGAACACTACTGAACCTGAATATACTGATGAATATAAAAAGATTATAGAACTCTTTGGAAAGGAGAATCAGTAATGGATAAGCATGAAATAAGATTGAGCGGATCCGGAGGGCAAGGGCTGCTTTTATCCGGAATTATCTTAGCGGAAGCAGCAATATATGACGGAAAAAATGCTATTCAAACCCAATCCTATGGCCCTGAGGCAAGGGGCGGAGCCAGCAAATCCGAAGTAATAATTTCGGATGATGATATTGACTTTCCAAAGGTAAGAGATTGCGGAATACTGTTAGCATTGACACAAAAATCATATGATCAATACAACAGCGGATTAGAAAAGGACGGCGTACTCATATTAGACGATAGCGTGGAATACAAAGAAGGCGAAGTAAAAACCTATTCCGTACCCATCATTGATACCGCCGTCAACAAGATAGGCAAACCCATGGTAACGAACATCGTGGCTTTGGGTGTTGTGGTTGCAATAACTTCTATCGTTTCCAGAGAATCATTGGAAAAGGCTGTATTAAGCAGAGTTCCAAAAGGAACGGAAGAACTGAATAAAAAAGCTTTGCTTGCAGGTTTTGAAATAGGAGAAGAAGCACTAAACAGTAAATAAGGTAGGTAACACAATGAGTGTAAATATAGATTTGGTGAAAAAAATACAGATACTTTTTCCCAGGCTCAGTAAAGGTCAGAAGCTTATTGCTGGATATATAATGGATAACTACGATAAAGCAGCTTTTATGACAGCAGCAAGGTTGGGAGAAAAGGTTGGAGTTAGTGAATCGACTGTTGTGAGATTTGCAAATGTTTTGGACTTTGAAGGGTATCCACAAATGCAAAAAGTCTTGCAGGAAATGTTGAGAACAAGGCTTACTACCGTACAAAGAATAGAACTGACCTCTGATTATGATGATGAGGAAAGCATACTAAAAAGAGTTCTAAAAGCGGACATGGATAATATAAAAGTCACAATGGGGGATGCGGACCTGAAGGCATTCGATAATGCTGTAAATAGTATCATCGAAGCAAAACATGTATATATCGTTGCCCTCAGAAGTTCAAGAACATTGGCAGATTTTTTAAGCTTTTACCTTAATCTAATAAGGGGAAATGTTCATACGGTAACTCATTCCATATAGGATATATTTGAGTCCCTGTTCAGGGTTGATAAAGATGATTTGGTAATTGG
>JAAYKT010000469.1 GCA_012522255.1 Clostridiales bacterium | reverse complement strand
ATGCAACTCAAGCAACCTAATAGATTTTTCCGAATAGCTTATTTCATTTATTTTTTTTAAGGTGGGTTTATCCAGTTTATCAGCTTTAAGTTGTTCACTATCTTTTGATAAACAATCCTTATTGTTAAGTTTCGACTCCATGTTTGGCCCTATTTTTTGTTTGTGAATTTCCTGAATAGTTTCGCAAAATTCTACTTTTAGGCTTGGGGTTTCCTCTTTCTTTGCATCCGATGTAATGCTTAACCCGTATGCAAAAGATCTGTGGTATACTATTGGCACCATGAGTTCGGGTGCTTTTAGTCTCCGCATTTTAAGCGAATTTTTTTGAAGGAATTCCGTATATAACTTTCCGACCTTAAGAAAGTTTTTATATGCTTTTTTATAAATGACCTTAAATAATTTATCTCCTAAAATCTTATCGTACACTTTTTGAAATTCTAATGGTTCAATAATGTGCCAAAAACAAACCTTACAAATACCTTTTCGTATTGCATATTCTGATATACTATCAAAGGACTTAACTAATAAAGCAATATCATATTTTACGGAATTTTGGTTAGATAACCATTCCAAGAACAAAATCCTTTGTGGATCAAGTATAGTAGCGTTGCCACTTGATTCTCCGTTTATATTAATTTTAAAAGGTTTAAACTCTTTCAACTACACCCACCCTTTATCATTCAGCATTTGGCTAAGTATTTATAGATTATCTGTTGTTTCCATATTCGTACACTTTTTTACTAATTATTAATACACAAATCCAACAAAACTTGATGAATAATTACATAATTGGATATTTATATATTTCTACTTATTTATCTATTTTCCTTCTTTTATCCTTACTTTAACCCTTTTGTTATACATAAAACGTTCTTCTAATTTCTTCCCCATAAGCACCCCTTCCCCTAAGATTCTTCAGCATCACTCGCTCTATAATCTTGTCGAATAAATAGCCTTATAATTACAAACCTCTTCCATATTTTTATATTATCATAAGACCTGGTCAGTCCTTGGTACTTTCTTTGGTTTTTTATTTTCTCCCGTGCTCGCATCAGTAAACTGATCCCTGGTAATGTTGTATTTTTTCATCACTTCCTGAACCATTTCCTCAAAACCTTCATAAAACATTTCATCCAGCTCCTCTACTGTATAAAATTCCATATTATCTATCCCGCCTATCTTTTTCAAATAAGCTTTTAGGTACTGTTCCAATAATTCTCCTATTAGTTTTATGTCTTTCATATTGAACAATACTCCGTAATAAAGTTGTGGTATTTCACTGGCATAGATTGTACACATTTGTTTGATGTCATATACTCCCTCGGCATAAAAGTTAGATATAAAGATTCTTTCACTCATGCCCACATATTGATCCCAAGCCATATTCGGTGTTAGGTTTTTGAACCACTTTTTTGCATTAAATTTGCTTTTCATTCTATTTACCCCTATATGTTAGGATAGTTGTCGTAGGCCAAAAATAATATATAATGAAATTACGACAATAATCTAAGGAGAGAAGTTATGGCGAAGAATAATAGTAAAAATAGAAGTTATACACAAGAATTTAAAAATTCCTTATTAAAAAGATTAGAACAAAATGAAACAGTGATCTCCCTATCAAAAGAACTTAACATATCAAGATCTACAATATATCAATGGGTAAGAACACACAATAAAAAGAAAGAAAGATATAAAATCAACTTAAAATCCAAAAACAATTGGACGTCAGAGGATAAATTTCATGTGGTACTTGAAACAGCCTCTCTTACAGAAACTGAGCTGGGTGAATACTGCAGGAGAAAAGGTATATATGCAGATGAGGTAAAGACTTGGCAATTGCAATGTGCTAAAGCCAATGATTTAAATGCTAAAGATCCCAAAGAACTTGAAGAGAATTTGAGGGAAGAAAAGCAAAAATCTAAAACATTAGAAAGGGAATTAAGAAGAAAGGAAAAAGCATTAGCCGAAACAGCTGCGCTATTAGTACTACAAAAAAAAGCCCAAGCGATTTGGGGGGACCTCGAGGAAAGCTAATCAGCACCTCAGATCGCGAAAAT
Source organism: Clostridiales bacterium (assembly GCA_012522255.1). Classification (GTDB taxonomy): domain Bacteria; phylum Bacillota; class Clostridia; order Lutisporales; family Lutisporaceae; genus JAAYKT01. The sequence goes on along the minus strand of JAAYKT010000469.1, from coordinate 1,409 downwards.
GCAGTAAAGCTGATTAATGAAGCCAGAATAGCCGGAGCCAGACTGAAATCGGCCTGCAAGATATTAGGTATTAGTGATCGCACTTATCAAAGGTGGACTAAAGATGACTACATAAAAGAGGACAAAAGACCTATCACTAAGCGTCCCTCTCCTAAAAATAAGCTTACGGAAGAAGAGGAAGCAAAGGTGATTGAGACAGCTAATAGCCCTAAATATGCCGATTTACCACCTAGCCAAATAGTTCCCAAACTAGCTGATGAAGGTGAATACATTGCCTCGGAGTCAACCTTTTATCGTATATTAAAAAAAGAAAAGATGAATGCATATAGAAACCGCAGTAAAGAACCAACAAAGAGAGAACCACCAACTCATATAGCGACGGGACCAAATCAAATATGGACTTGGGATATAACCTGGCTTAATGCCGCTATCAAAGGTCACTACTTCAAGCTCTATCTGATAGTAGATATATTTAGCAGATTTATAGTGGGCTGGGAAGTATGGGAAAGTGAAAAAGCTGAATATGCTGAATACTTAGTTAAAAAGGCTGTTTTAAGCCAAGACATTCAAGGGAGACCATTGGTACTCCACTCGGACAATGGAAGCCCTATGAAGGCTGCAACTTTCTTAGCCACACTGGAAAGGTTAGGTGTACAAAGCTCTTTTTCAAGGCCCAGGGTAAGCAATGATAATCCATACTCCGAATCACTTTTTAAGACAATGAAATATCGTCCTATGTATCCTTATAAAGGCTTTGCAGACTTAAATGAAGCCCGTAAATGGGTTAACGACTTTGTAAACTGGTATAACCTAAATCATTTACATAGCGGGATTAACTTTATTACTCCTTACCAAAGGCATTATGGATTAGGTGAGGATATCATAAAAAAACGTATAAAAGTGTATGAGGAAGCCAAAGCGAAAAACCCTATAAGATGGGTAAAGGATATACGAGACTGGTCTTTACCGGAGGTAGTTATGCTAAACCGAGTGAATGAAAAGGAACTTAATATAATTTTCGAAGAACATAGTAGCTGATGAGTATAAATATGAAAGATTTGGCTTGCGAACCATTTATATTGAGTAGCCTACATGGTAGCCTAAGTAAAGGCAAGGCCTATTTTATTAGGCTGCCCCATGGCCAGTATCCATGTAGGCGGAGGCTCAATGTAAATGGCAAATCGGAGATAAGGATTTATATAAATAAAAGTATTACATAATGCGACAACTTACTTGACAACCACCGTTGCGTTTGATAATCTTTCCACTCGCCTTGAACAAATGTTCGATGTATCCGTTAAAGTGTTCATACATCAGGTCCATTGTTCTCATGATATGCTGATAATCAAATTCAGGCTCTTCATAGAAAGTATTAAGTTTTTCAAAACTTCCAAGTTTTGAATCCGGAT
>JAAYKT010000468.1 GCA_012522255.1 Clostridiales bacterium | reverse complement strand
CCTTAAGGGATCTATCAAATATCATAATACCTAAGGAAAATTTATTTAATAGAATTCTATTTTTCATATACAATAGCCCTCCCAGCTATGTTAAGTAGTCTTCCAAGTTTGCGTATGAAGTCTTTAGCCGGTAAACTGGTTTATTTTTACCTGATCTTTCGACAATTCCTATACCTACCAATTCTTCCATAACTTCTGCAACTATCTCAAAGTCCATAAACAAGCGTAGCGAAAATCCCTTGAGAGTATCTCGAGTATGAGGGTTGGCTAAAAAGAATGACAAAATTTCTATTTTGGTCACTGCATGAGCCACATTGTGATTATTTTTTGAGGGTTGCAACTTTCTTACTCCTCACTTTATACATGCTTTTATATCCGCTTAGGTAAAAGAATAAACTCACAGTAGTCATCGCCAAAGGCGTTGCATTTCATCTCTTCGCATACGATATCTTCGCCCCAAGCTTTGGTGAAATAAGCGGATAACCTGCCTCGAGCAGAAGCACAGGAAGCTTTAGGCGAAACAAAAAGGTGGTTATTTTTAAAGATCTCCGCCATATACGAACCCCGCCCTCTTATTAGCGCAGTTTTCTGCAAAGGATCGTATTCTATTATTTCGTAACGCATATTTCCCAGGCGATTAGATGTTTTTAGCAAATAATTTATCAGCTCAAAGGTATCAGCAAAATAGTCTTTAATATTATCGTATTCTACTACACTCGAATAGTAGGTTGATTCAAACAAAACATGCTCCAAAAGATGCGGGGCGTATTCGTAAATAGTCTTCATCAACAGACCGAAAGCGTTAGTTGATAAAACCAAAGCGCGTTCTCCCGCAATGGTTATCTTATCACCGTCTTTAGTAAGTATTTGATTTATCTTCTCCCCGGGATAAATACTACCCTGGCAGTAATTTGAATCTTCTGAATACTCCATTTTCAGCTGATAATTGCAGCCGGTATAATTGCTTACCAGCCACCTGTGGCCTAACATTCGGCAACATTTTGCAGGAAGATTATTTTCTTTAGCAGTTTGGCAATACTCAAGATAACTGCATTTGCATCTATCTATCGTGACAATAACCGCTTCCCCTTCGCTGCTTAAAGTAAAATCCTCTTTATGTATAATTCTTTCCTGATCCATTAATTCAATTAAAGCCTGACATAAATCTATGGCTTGATTGGATTTAGGTTTAAAGTTTTCTTTAATTCACAGAAACACTCTTTCGTTATAAAATTCAAAAACCATGCGTATATAGTCTTCTCCACCCAGGGGCACACTTCGCGCCAGTTGGCTGATGCACAAAAATATTTCATTTAACAGCTTATATGAAACCTTGTCACTTTCCATGGCACATTTCCTCCAAGTTCTTTAATTACTGGTAACTATAATTCCAATATTAGAATCTATAGAAAATAAAAGTTGGGAAGAATCGAATTTGCCGCTTTTCATTTTCCCAATATGTAATGCTCTTATGGGTCTGTCTGGTGATCCTGTATAGTACATTTTCACAATAACGTCATAAAGGTGAGCGGTCAATTTATACATGCTATCTTCCAGTACTTCATCTACCATAAGATCCATGGTTATAATACCTGCCCTTTTCAAGAGT